>JAKAHF010000035.1 GCA_021815245.1 Actinomycetes bacterium | reverse complement strand
GCACCGAGAAGCCCAGCACCACCGAGAGACCCACAAAGCCCCAGAAGGCCCGCGAGGGGAGAAGACCCGATCCCCCGATCGTGAGACCGGCAAGGAATATGCCGGCGGCTATCAGCCAGGTGGGCGACCGACGAGCGGCCGCGGCCCCGATGCCCAGGGAGCCTATCAGCATGCCGGCGCCAAAAGCCAGCTCGGCCATGCTTGCATCGAGTGCGCTCCCCGAGAAGTGCCCAAACGTCATGAGGGGGAACAACGCGTTGATGGGCATGTAGAGAAGAGTCACCACCGTGAGAAGGATGGTCATGTGAAAGACGCCTCGCTGCCGCCGGAGTTCCTGCCAACCGTCGACGAACTCGCCGGCGAACCCCTCTCTGCGGGTCCCCGCGGCATGTTCGGGGTGAGGGATGCGCACCAATGCGAGCGATGCGACGGCCAGCACAGCCCCGGCGACGTCGATGACTATCACCGCGGTGATGGGCGCTATCCCCATGAGGAAGGCTCCCAGAACCGGGCCGGCCATAGACACCCCTGAGGTCAAGAAGAAGTTCCAGCCGGCGACCCGCAGGAGATGCTCGGGCGGCACGTACATGGGCACCGCCGCCTGGCTCGCCGGGGCGTGAAAGGCCATGCCGGCCGAACGTGCGGCGATGGCTGCCATGACGACACCGACTCCCGCCGCGTCGAACACGAAGGCGACGATCAAGAGCACGCTGACCAGCGCGATGAACAGGTCGGCGACCATCATGGTCACGCGGCGGTCCCAGCGGTCGACGAGTGGGCCGGCAACCAAGCCGACGAATGCCTGGGGCACCACGGCGATGACCGAAGCGATGGTGAGCACCATCGCCGACCCGGTCTCCACGGTCAGCCACCACACCAGCGCGAAATTCACGGCCGCGCTGCCGAGCAGCGAGAAGGCCTGACCGCTGAATATGATCAGAAAAGTGCGTAGCCATGAGTCCATCGGACGATGCATGGCGGTCATGGTAGCGTATGGACCCCGCTATCCACCGGAAAGTGGGTTTTGCGACGGCCCTGTGTGACAGGAGAGACTAGTGTGGGGTGACGCCCGCGTCGACGAGCAGCGTCTGCCCCGTCATGAAGTCGCTGTCTGACGAAGCGAGAAAGAATGCCGGTCCGGCGAGGTCCTCGGGTACCTCGTTGCGATCGTGCAGGGCCTGCCGCGCCCGATTCTCCTCGTACCACTCGGGAGAGTCCTTAGTCAGGCCCAATTGGGCGTCGGAGACTGTGAATCCGGGAGCGATGGCGTTCACGTGGATGCCGAATTCGCCCAATTCGCGGGCGAGCGCCCGGGTGAAGCCGATTATGCCGCCTTTGCTCGTCGAGTAGTGGATGAATCCGGGAACTCCTTGAAAGAAGCTCGACGAGCTGAGGTTTATGATCTTGCCCGAGAGCTGCTCGCGCATATAGGGAAAGACCGCCTGGCAGCAGTTCCAGGGCCCGCGAAGGTTGACGGCCTGCATCTTGTCCCACTCGTCGGTGCTCCACTGGTCGAACGGTCGCCAGGAACCCATCCCCCCAAAGAACGCGGCATTGTTGACCAGGATATCGATGCGACCGTTCCAGGCATCGGTCACGAATTTCGCCGCCGCCTTGCACTGATGTAGGTCGGTGACATCGCAGGCCACCGGCAGTGCGGTGCCCCCCGCCTCCAGGATCTCCTCGCAGACGCTTGTGGCGCCTTCGACGTTGATGTCCAGCACGCCTACCTTGGCGCCCTCGCGGCCATAGCGCAGACAGATGGCTCGGCCGATACTGTTGCTGCCGCCACCCCCGGTGACGATCGCTACTTTGCCCTCGAGCCGCCGTGAGGACCCGCTGCTGTCGGTCATGGGTTCACCCCTATCTCTAGTGTGGCACCTGAGTACAACATACCACCAACGAGTAGAGGCTCAAAAAGGGCAGAGCCCCGCTCGGCAAGCCGGCGCGGGGCCCAGGAGGGGGGGACTAGGTTGTATGTGAGTGCGCCGGCTGCCTATGCCTCAGTCGGCGCCGGAGTCGCGCAATCGTTCTTCGGATAGGTCCGCCTGTACCAAGCCCAGATGAACCAACCGGCCAGCATCAGGGCCAGACCGGCGATGAGCATACCTACGCCCGCTCCGATCGAGAGGTAGGTCACGCCGAACGAAGCGACGGCCAGATACAGGTAGTTCTCGATGTTCATGGCCTGCGCGTACGTCAGCTGCTTGGGATCGCCCGGATTGAACTTCTCGCCACCGAGCAGGTCGCCGTAGGTCGGAGCGATGTTGTGACGGTGTCCACGAACAACGTCGCCTGCGGCTTGCGCTTCGCCCATCGTGTCGATGACTTCGCCCGCGGCGATCTTCGAATCGGGAATGCCGAGGGTGATCTTCTCCGTTTTCATCACGTCGGTCATATACTGTTGCTTCGCAACACCGATGGAGATGAATGTGACACCAAGCGCGACATTGACGAGACCGAAGACCAGTACGATGAGTGCGATTGGCCGAGTCCATTTCTTCATCTTGCACCAGCCTCCCCAGCGGGGGTTGAATTACTGCTGAATCCTTTATACACTATAAAGGTGAGTATTTCAATAGCCTTTTAACCCCGAGGACTATCCCCATCATGATGAACATCTCCACTCGAGGGCGTTACGCCACCCGGATCCTGGTGCTCATGGCCCGTGAGCCCGATCGGGCCCGCACCAAGTTCGAGATCGCTGAGGCCGAGGGCATCACTCCTGCCTACGTTCAGCAGCTGATGATGGCCCTGCGCCTCGCGGGGTTGGTGATGAGCCTCCGGGGACGCGATGGCGGGTTCATGCTGGGCCGCGCGCCTGGATCCATAACGGTGACCGACATCATGAGGGCGGTTGAAGGAGAGATCTTGCCTGCCCCCTGCCGCCTGACCGGGCACTGCGAAAGGATGCGCACCTGCCCTACCCGGCCCCTCTGGCAAGAGGCGGCCGACCTGCTCGAAAGCCTGTTTTCGGGGACGACCATCAGCGATCTCGCGGCGGCTCCCACCGAGCCCGACGACGCCGCGTAGACAGCCTATTCCCGACTGCGCGAGAGCCGATCGAGCGAGACGTCTTCCAGAACCACCTGGAACACGCGCTCGAATGACGCCCTGACCTGGGCCTTCATCTCAGTCACAGCTACCGGGCGACCGAGCAGTTGGGCGACCGATGCCACGCCGTGCTCCCTTATGCCGCAGGGGACGATGAGCCCGAAGTGCGACATGTCGGGCGAAACGTTGAGCGAGACACCGTGCAGGGTCACCCAACGGCTCACTCGGATGCCGATCGCGCCGATCTTGCCCTGGTCGGTCCACACACCGGGGTATTCCTTGCGCCGGTAGGCTTCGATCCCAAGGCCCGCCAGACTTTCTATGAGCACCTGCTCCAGGCGACGCGAGTGAGCGTGCACGTCTTTGCCGTAGCGCTCGAGACCGACGATGGCGTAGAGAATCAATTGCCCGGGACCGTGGTAGGTCACGTCGCCGCCGCGGTCGGTCGCGCACACCTTCACACCGGCCCGTTCGAGTGTCTCGTCGCCCGCGACGATGTTCTCGGCGGCATGGGCGGCGCGACCATAGGTGATGCACGGGGTGTGCTCGAGCGCGATGGCCACGTCGGCGATCTCTCCCGCAAGCCGGCGGGCATGCAGCCGTAGTTGCAGCTGGTGCGCCTCGGCATAGTCACAGAGACCGAGATCGAGCCAGAGGGCCCTCCCGGTTTCGGGCACGACCGCGCGAGCGGGGGCAGGCAAGACGGGGCTGTCTTTCATGGCGACATGGTATATCACTGGCGGAGGGCGGGCGACGAAAGCCGGATCGAGGCATGGAGACGTAGCCCGCCCCGCAGAAGCGGAGCGGGCTACGTCAACGATGGGCGCATCCCGGCCCGGGGGGTTTGACCGGGATAGTGAAGCCGGTGGAAACTAGGCGCCGTTCAATCGATCATCCGGGCGGCGATATGCCCTTCGTGCACGGCGTCGAAGATCTTTCGGGGTCTCACACAGTCGCCCGCCTCGAGCACCTGAACCTCCGGAAGCTCCTCGGCCAGCCGCGCGATGAGTTCACGATTCGACCGGAAGCCGGCGGCGAGCACGACCGTGTCGGCGGCGATCTGCTCTGAGCATCCGTATCGATCGACCACGGTGACGCCCGCCGCGGTCACCTGAGTAAGACGTCTGCCGGTTTTGATGGTGACGTTCAGGGGCGCGAAACGCTCCAGGTAGACCACTTTCTCATCGGGCGTGATGGCGTTCATGAAGGTGTCGAGCATCTCCACGAAGGTCACCTGTTTGCCCTGCTCTGCGATAACGAGTCCGGTCTCGGTACCCACGATCCCGCCACCGATGACGACGACGCGCTCGCCGAGGCTTGCCTCGCCCCGGAGCACGGAGAACGCAGTGACGACCGTCGGCCCGTCGATTCCCGGCACGTCGCAGAGACCGAGCGGAGTCGCGCCGGCGGCCACGACGACCACCTCGAATCCGCCGGCCTTCAGGTTCTCGATGGTCGCTTCCTCGTGCCGGATGGCGATGCCGAGCTTCTCCACCTGGGTGGTGAAATAGTCGATCAGCGGAGCGATATCGGGAGTCTTGAACTCAGGCAGCGCCGCCTCGATCAGCGCCCCGCCGAGAGCGCGCTTCTCGAAGAGCGTGACTTCATGCCCCTCGAGAGCCGCCACCCTCGCCGCCTCGAGCCCGGCTGGACCTCCGCCCACCACGGCGACCTTGCGTTTGGTCTCGGCCGCGACGATGCGGTACTCATCCTCACGACAGACCTGGACGTTGACGCTGCACCAGATGGTGCGGGCGATATGATCACCTCTCGCCAGGCAGCCGTCGTTGCAGCGGATGCAGGGCCGGATGTCTTCGGGCCGGCCCTCGCGGGCCTTCTTCGGCCACTCGGGGTCTGCCCAGAGGGGTCTGCCGAGGCCGATGAAGTCGCCTTTGCCTTCGGCGAGGATGCTCTCGGCGAGTGCGGGCAGGTTGATCGACCCCGAGGCGATGACAGGAATCGAGAGGTGCTTGCGCGCAGCCTCTGCCGCCCACGTGTTGTGGGCGAGACTCATGCCCATGGGGCTGACTTCGTGGATGGTCTGATGATGGTTGCCGCCGCTCATGTGAATGGCCGCGACCCCAAGGGCCTCGAGCCGCTTTGCGAGTTCGATGGTCTCTTCGATGGTATGACCGTCGGGCTCGTAGTCGGTGCCCGAAAGCCGCGCCACGATGGGGAATGTGGGGCTCACCTGCTTCTTGATCTCGGTCACCACCTCGAGCAGAAAGCGCATGCGGTTCTCGAGCGAGCCGCCGTACCAGTCGGTGCGTTTGTTGGTGCGTGGGGAGAAGAAGTTGCTGATGAGATAGCCGTGGCAGGCGTGGAGCTCGACCATGTCGAAACCGGCCTGCTCGGCCCGCGCGGCCGCGGCCCCAAAAGCCTTGACGATCTCGAGGATCTCTTCGAACGTCAGTTCCTTGGGAGCCGGACAGCCCATCGCGTAGAGCTCTTCCCACGGCACCGGTGAGGCGGCCTTGGGTTGTTGCAGCGTGAAACGCTGGCGTCCCGCGTGCGAGATCTGAATGGAAGCCTTGGCTCCATTCGCTTGGATGGTCTGCGCGAGAAGAGACAGCCCCGGCACGTGTTCGACGCTGGCTATGCCGAGCTGGCAGGGGGAGGCTTTACTGGCGTCCATGTCGACCCACGCGTATTCGACCACCACGAGGCCCGCGCCGCCGTGCGCGAGTGAACGGTAGTGCCTCAAGAGCCGTTCGGTGACCGAACCGTCGGGATTGGCGAGCCCGGTGTGTTGAGGAGCCTTCACGACCCGGTTCTTGAGACTTACGCTGCCGATCATGCCCGGCTCGAACAGCCGGGGAAAAGCCGTGTTCATAGATGTGTTCCTTCCCAGCCCACAGATACTCTAGAGCAGCGTGACCACCGTCTGCGCATAGCTCTTCCAATCAGATTCGCACGATTTGCTGCCTTCTATCCAGACCGCAGTGTCGGGATAGCGTGAATACTCCGGGGGCAGCACCATGCCCCGCAAGAAGTCGGCCGTCTCGCCGGCGTCAGACGTGCTGATGAGAGGGTAGCTTCCCTCCTCGTACCAGCAGTCGCCCGTGAGCCAATTGTCGGAGCTCTCCCCCTTGTCGGACTCTACCCGCAGGTGCCCCTGCAACATACAGCGTATGCCCGAACCGGGATGGGAGTGCAGACCGGTACTGCCGCGGTTGTTGTAGATGCAGTCGAGTCTGAACAGCCACTTCGAGGTCGGCACGAGTTCGAACATCCGCACGCGGCGCGACATGCGCAGGCGCGAGCTGACGCCGTCACCCCGGGCAAGATTGTTGGGAGCATCGGTGCGTACGAGCTCCCAGCGCCACACGGTCGCCCCGTGAGGGCCGGCCTGCACCGCTGCCACGTCTTTGACGTAGAGGGCGGTGTCAGACGCCATCGCCTGCCCGTTGACCGTCACCGAGCCCTTCAATACGTACGCGATGCTGTGCTGGGCTTCGAGGTCGCTCGATGCGCGGGCACCCGAAGCGTAGGAGTCGTGATAGAGCCTCAGAGTGTACAACTGGAGATCACCACCTCTGACTGAATGAAGACCGCCGGCGCCGTATCGCACGAGCGGTCCGGGGGTCGTGGTTTGTTATGGGGCGCGGCCTCGCTCGCGAGGCCGCGCCCCGAGACTACCCGAGCGGCTGCGACGCTCGGGCCTCGTTCTAGTAGACCATCTCCAACACGTCGCCCTGCTTGGGCACCATCGATCCGGCAACGTTGCTCACGATGACCGACTCATAGGGGAATTGGCTGCCGGCCGCGGCCTTGCGCCACTGGTTGCCGAAGAGCGGGGTCTTGTAGCAGTTGGCGCTGATGAGACCGGCGCCCACCTTGATCTCGGTCTCGATGGCGGCCGTGAAGTCGATCGGACCACCGATCGTGTCGAGCTTGGTGGTCTTGACCGCCTCGATGATCGACCCTTTGTCGTCGACGTTCGCGGTGCGCTTGAGCACATCGAAGGCCCAGTCGAAGACCAAGAAATGCACGAGCGACTGGTTCCACTGCTTCTGCGTGGCGGCGGTGAAGCCGTCGGCGAACGCCTGAGCGTCCTCGCCAAGCAGGGGCGACTTGAAGCCCGACTTGGGATGCCAGCCGAGCTCGCCGCACTGGTTGTCGGCCAGGTCGCCCAATGCCGCCGCGTCCTCGGGGAAGGCGAGCGACACCGCCGGCGTGGCCAGCTTGGGATGGAAGCCCTGCTGCAGGCACTGGTTCCAGAAGGTGGTGTAGTCGGGTGGATTGGCCTCGGCGAACATGATCTCGGCGCCGAACTTCTTGTACGCGGCGATCTCAGTGCTGAAGTTCTCGGCGCCGACCGTGTACAGGTCGGAGAAGATGGCATCCCAACCCATGGCGGGCAGGGCTTCCTTGAAGGCGGCCAGCCACGGGATGCCGAGCGCGTCGTTGGGGAGAAGCACCGCGACCTTCTTGTTCGTCTGCACCTGGTTCCACATGTCGTGGAAGGTGGCGATCAGGTCTTCGGTGCCCCAGAATGCGTTGTAGGTCCACTTGAAGACCGTCGTCAGGTCGGCCTGCCTGGGGAACAGGTAGTTCTGCCACGGGCAGTCGGTGCTCAGACACGGCACGCCGGCGGCTTCGGCCTGATCGGCGACGGGTCCGCAGTTGGTGCCCGTCGAGGCCGCCATGATGATGTCGACCTTCTGGTTGTTGATGAGGTCGCCGGCGACCTGGGCGGCCCGGTCGGAGGTCGACTGACCGTCTTCCATGATCACCTTCACCGGATGCTGCTTGCCGTCACCGCACAGCACGCCGGCCTCAAAAGCCTTGGCGGCGCGGTCGACGCAATACTGGTCGGCAACGCCGAACACGGCCAGCATGCCCGTCAGAGGGGCCACATAGCCGATCTTGATCTCACGCCCGGCCTCGGGACCCGAACTCACCGTCGTCGTGCTGGCGGGGGCCGTGGTCGCGGTCGTGTTCGGATTGGTCACCGCCGTGGTGCTTGGCGCCACCGCGGTCGTCGTGGTGGTCTCTTCGCCGCAGGCAGCCAGCAGGCCGCCCAGGCCGCCGGCCAGGCCGATGCCGGCCCCCGCGACACCCGCGATCTTGAGAAACTCCCTACGACTCACCTTCTTGCTCTCGTCAGCCATGTGACTTCCCTTCCCTTTCTCTTGCGCCTGGAACCCTATCCGAGGTGGATCCGAGTCGGTTGCCCCTACTACAGATGCGAAATGACGTCCTGCGCGGTCGTGACGAGCGCGATAGCGGGGATCATCGAAGTGATGATCGTGTCGTGTAGTTGCTTGTTGCCGTCGGTGCACGTATCGGAGGGAACGATCAGGTTGTAGAACTTGTCGGCGAGCGTGAAGGCGGCGTGACCGACCGACATGCCGGTGGCGACCCCGGTCAGCACGATGGTCTCCACACCCAGACCGTCGAGGAGTTGCTGCAGCTCGTTCTCCTGCCGCCGGTCTTTCTGGAAGATGTTGAACGGCCAGTTGTAGACGACGTGCTCACCGGCGAGCGGCGCGAGTTCCTCGATGACTTCGGTGTCGCGGGTGCCCATGCGGTTGCAGCCGGTCGCGTCGGCCGCCGGCCAGAACGGGCCATAGGCCGGCTGGGGAAATCCCGAAGGCGTGAACGTCACTATGTAGATGATGGGGAGCTTCTTCTCCCTGAAAGCCGCCTGCAGAGCCTGGATGCGAGGCACTATGCCGTCCTCCCGGGTCGCCCGGCAGTGCCCCATGACTTCCAGTGGGCTGGGCGCCTTGACCACCGAGTTTTGCATATGCACGACGACAAGCGCGGGGCTGCCGACGAGTGACCATTCACTCATGGTGTTCATCCTCTGCTGCGCGTTGATTCATTTTTTGACTCGATGTGGTGCAAATATTGAATCCACGCTAGCATGGGCGTACAAGAGGTGTCAATCCCTGGCTGAAGAGAGCGCCGGAGACTCGAGAGCACCTTTCGCCGGGACGAGCCTGAACGTATAGTGAGCGCAACAAACAGGCCGGCACGAGGAAGCGATGGAAGAGCCCGAAGCGATCGAGAACGAGAGCGGCAACGACTCCGCGGGAGGCCCGCCCACCCGCACCCTTGAAAAGGGACTCCTCGTGCTTAGCCTTTTCGACACCGAGCATCGCGAGTGGACCATCAAAGACCTGCGCGAGCGAGCTGGTCTGCCCAAAGCGACCGCACGCCGGCTGGTGAAGACGCTGGAGCACGCCAGGTGGTTGGTGCAGGACCAAGCCACGGGCAGGTACCGTCTGGGCTCGAGCGCGCTGCGTGCGTACTACCTCGCCACTTCTGACTCTGAATTGGTGCGGGTGGCACATCCGTTCCTGGTCGCGCTCGAAGAGGAGACCACCGAGTCGGCCCTGCTTTCGGTCTGGTCGTACGACGGGCCGGTCATTCTCGATACGGTGCCCACGTCGCGCCCGTTCAAACCGTACACCGCGGTCGGCATGCCGCTGCCGGGCATATCGAGCGCCGACGCCGCCGCCCTCATCGCCTTCATGCCCGAAGAGACGTGGGACGCTCTGCTCGCCACTCCGGTCGAGCGCCGCACGCCCAAGACCGTCACCGACCCGGCGACTCTCAAGGAGCGCTGGCGCACGATACGGCAGACCGGCGTCGCCTACGACTGGGAGGAGTGGAATGAGGGCGCTCCGGCTG
>JAKAHF010000034.1 GCA_021815245.1 Actinomycetes bacterium | reverse complement strand
GTGCACGGTGATGTCTTCGATGAAGGGCAGGGGCTGGCGGGGGCCCGGCATGCGCTGCATGAGCGCCACGGCCGACTTGCGCACGCGCCACAGGTGCTCGGTCTCGGCGGCGTTGGCGGCGCGCACTAGGCTGATGGCGGCGGTGCCATCGAGGTGGGTGCGAAGGGTCGCGAACCTCTCGTCGAGCTCGGCCTCGTCAGCACCCTCGAATTCGATGAGAAGCGCCGTGTCGGTATCCTTGGGCAGCATGGCGTCGACTCGGGAGTCGTCGGCCCGAACCACTGCGAGAAAGCGAGAGTCCATGATCTCGACCGCGGTGGGGTGGAGCGCCAGGATGCCCGGCACGGCTTCGCCCGACGCGAAGACAGACGGGAAGTACGCCATCGCGATGCCGCGCTTGAGCGGCAGGGGCACCAGGTTGAGAGTGGCTTCGGTGACGAGACCGAGAGTGCCTTCGGCACCGACGAACAGCCGCTGCAGATGCGCGACCGGCGTGTTGGTTGCCGGGTCGACGTCGAGCACCGACTCCACCCGGTAGCCGCACGAGTTCTTGACCACCCGGGGCATATGCGCCTCGATCGTCTGGCGCGCCGCCTGCAACTCAGGAAGCACGGCCGCGAAAGCCCGTCCGGCCAGGGAATCGCTCGTGAGCAGCGCGGCCAGCTCGGGGCTGCTCTGCGCCAACGTGCGGGCCTCGAAGGTCGATCCATCGGCCATGACGAGCTGCAGGGCAAGCACGTGGTCCTTCGTGGCGCCATAGGCGACCGACCGGGCGCCCGACGCATTGGTGCCGATCATGCCGCCGAGGCAGCAGTGGTTCTCGCTCGAAGGGTCGGGGGCGAAGAACACGCCGTAGGGCTGCAGATAGCGGTTGAGCGAGGCCATGCCTACGCCGGGCTGGACCTTCACCCACGAACGGTCGGGGGCCAGCTCGAGCACGGCGCTCATGTAGCGGGTGAAATCGACCTGGATGCCGGGGCCGACGGCGGCGCCGTTGAGACCCGAGCCCATGCCGCGAGGCACCAGCGAGAGACCGTGGGCGGTCGCGTAGGCGGCCAGGCGAGAGACGTCTCGAGCGTCGCGGGGCGATACCACCCCCAGTGGGACGACCTGGCTCAGGCCCGCGTCGGTCGCGTAGAGCCTGCGGCTGACCGGGTCGAATTCGACGTCTCCGGCGAGCACGGAGCGGAGGTCGCGGGCTATCGATTCGGGCGATAGGGTCATAGGCCAGGAATGATAGCGCAAGCAGGGTATTCATGAGAGAATGCACGGGGCCGGACGAGTTGGTTGCCGGCTATCTGATGTCTCGGTTTTCTTTCACTGGAGGATCCCGAAGGTATGAAACGCGGCGCGTCCGCATGTCCATCGAAGGGGGTGAGTCATGCTTGCCATTCTCAAGACGACCCCAGCTGGTCTCAAGCGATTGGAGGAGTTCGAACCTGGCTGCTGGATCGATCTGGTAAGTCCTACCGAGGAAGAACTAGAACGAGTCAGCCAGGAGCTGGTGATCCCGCTCGATCTGCTCAAGGCCCCTCTGGACGAGGAGGAGAAATCGCGTATCGAGTTCGAGGATGGGCTGACTCAGATCATCGTGGACATTCCCGTGCTGGTGCGGGAGGACACGCAGCAGGGCTACGAGACGATCCCGTTGGGGATGCTGGTGCATCCCGACTACTTCATCACCACCTGTCTTAGGACGAACCCCATTCTGGGGGAGTTCGAGAGCGGGCGCGTTCGCAACTTCACCACCCTTTTCCGCACCCGGTTCCTCCTGCAGATCCTGCAACGGGTAGCGGCTTTCTATCTGCGGTACCTCGGGCGCATCGACCGCGAGACCGACAAGGTCGAGAAAGAGCTACGCGCCTCGATGAAGAACGCCGAGATCTTCGACCTGCTCAGCCTCCAGAAGTCGCTGGTCTACTTCACCACCTCGCTCCGCTCCAACGAGGGAGTGTTGCAGAAGCTCACGCGCATCAAGACGCTCAAGATGTACGAAGAGGACCAGGAACTGCTCGAGGACGTCATCATCGAGAACAAGCAGGCGTCGGAGATGGCTCGCATATACACCGACATTCTTACCGGCATGATGGACGCTTTCACGTCGGTGATCTCCAACAACCTCAACCGCGTGATGAAGCTGCTCACCTCGATCACGATCATCCTCGCTATTCCGACCATCGTCGGTTCGTTGTGGGGGATGAACGTGAAAGTGCCCTTCGGCGAGCCGTACAACCACGGCTTCGCCATCGTCATGGGCATCTCGGTGTTCTTCTCGGTCGCGTTCGCGATCGTGTTCTGGCGCAAGCGCTTCTTCTGAGGCCGGGACCGCGCCTGAACATGCTTGTCTCAGCCCCAGGGTGACAGAGGCGGGCGCGACGAGTTCTGCGGCTTGCGCCGGCTGCGGGGCACCGGCAACTCGAGCAGGCTCAGCTCGTCGGTGTACTCCAGGGTCTCGATGGGCACCACTCGCATACGCTTGACCCCGGCAAGTTCGGCGAATCCCGCGGCGATGAAGACAAGGGCCAGCGGCCCGAGCGCGCCGTAGGCGCCCGAGACCGTCTGCACCAGCAAGAACCACCACGTTCTCAGCCACCCCACGCCGTGCGCCTCGGCGACGTAGACGTAGAGGGCGAACGGGGCCGTGAGTCCCGCGAGCAGCACCAGCGCGTTACTGGTAAGACGATGTCGCCACAGGGCCCCACTGTAGACCGGCTCGGCAAAGCACGTGGCGAGAGGCCAGGCCCACGCGGCGGTGAGGCAGGGCAGCAGCAGGAAGGGCGACCGCGCCAGCATGAGGATGAGGCCGAACAGTACTCCGAAGAATCCCGTGTAGAGCCGGGCCATCTCTGTTGCGGCGCGTGATTCGGCGGGGCGGAAGTAGCCGAGAAACCGGCGCGAGAGGACCAGCGTGAACAAGCCGGCGAAGACGAGAATAAGGGTCGCGGTCAGCTTCGGCTGAGTGCCGCCGCCGGCCGACGTGGGCACCTGGAAACGATAGAGAGGGATGAGACCGGCGCGAGCCAGTATGTAGGCGAGCAGAAACATGAATCCCACAGGGATCGCGAACGACAGTAGGTTACGCAGGTGCATGAGGGCGGCTCTGATACTGATGCGCGACGAGAAGAACCATATGAAGAAGGCCGCGAATGTCGGCAGGATGATGAGCACCGCGAGCAGCGTGATCGACCGGGTGGTCAGGTAGCGGCCCGATCCGAGTAGAAGAGCGGTGCCGGGGTCACTCGGGATCTCGGTGCCTGTCTCGAGAGAGAGGATGAGTCGCTCGAGCGCGGCCCCCTGTTTGCCCATGCCGGGCGCGCTCGGACTACTCGTGCCTTCGTCGTACAGGCGCAACGAGGCGATGCCGCGGGTCAAGCCGGCCACCTGGTCGCCCTTGGCCACAGAAAGGGCGTGGTCGGCCGACTGGCTCATGAGCCCCGGAAGCCTGATCTCGAGTCCGGCCGTGGCAAGGACGTCGCCGACGACCTGAACGAACCAGCCTGGCGTGGTGCTCTGCGGAGAGGTGACGCCGGCCGACAGAACCTTGGTGCGCTCCCTGCCCAGTTGGTGCAGTGTCAGGATCACCGACACGTCATCGGCATAGTCGCTGGTGTCGAGAAAGTGGTCGATGCCGAGTCCCCCGGTGCTGCCATCTTCAGTCGAGAGGAAGATGAGCGTCTTCTGCGGCGTCAGTCTCTGTGAAAACACCTGAATGAGTTCCAGAAGAGTCGCGGTCCCGCTCGTATACGCGAGAGGCTCGATCTTGATCGAAGAGGGAATATCGCGCGGCGCCGCGATCAGGATGGCTTCGCGGCTGGTGCCCGAGATGACCACGGCGACATTGCGCATGGTGACGGTACCGGTGCCCATGGGGGCCTCGAATTCGTCGATGATGGGCATGTCTTCGGGGTCGGGCAGTTTCTCGATGAACCAGTTGACGACGTCTTGGGAATCTTGTGAGTCGATATACCGCGAGGGATAGAGGCGGTTCATGTCTTCGGCCCAGCGGAAGGCGCGATTGGGGTCGAAGAAGGTAGGCCCCGGCACCACCTCTACGCTTGACGCGGGAGAGGAGACCGAAAGAAAGACGATGGCGCCGGCCAGGACGACGAGCCCCGCACTGACTGCGTAGACGAGCTTTCTCCACTGCCGTACGCGGTCGACGAGTCGCCGGCGAATGGTCAGGGGCATACCGGACTCCTGTTCGCTCACCAGCCTCTAGAGGCGTAGTGATTCTAGCAGGCTATGCGGCCGATCCCCCAGACTTCCGCGACACCGGGCAGATCAGTGTCTGGCGCCACGCTTCTCGGCCAGCATGCGCTCCACCATGCGGTCGGCGATAGCGGCTGCGGGGACGTGGTAGTCCCCCGATCGTATGAGGTCGTGGATCGCCTGAAGTCGAGCGGCAGATGGCGTCGCGACCGAACCGGTCGCGACCCCCAGGTCGCAGCGACTACGTGTATCACGCGCGGCTGTATTCATAGCGGACTCGGATGCTGGTTTCTGGCTACTAGTGGTCATGCTATGCTTCCTATCGGCCGAAGTCCCCAAATGGTTTACACGCAGAGTGCAAAAACTGGTCAGCATAGAAGAAGCAAGAGGTCGGGTGCTCATCGAGGCAGCCCCACTGCCGGCCGAGGCGTGCGCGCTCCCTCTGGCCCTTGGCCGGGTGCTGAGCGACGAGATCGTCGCGCCCCACGACGTTCCACCGTTTGACAATTCGGGCATGGATGGCTTCGCCGTCAGGGCCGTGGACACGGTCGATGCCGGACCCGATTCGCCCGTGCGTCTCAAGATCTCCCAGGTCATACCCGCCGGCACGGTGGGCATGCTGTCGATAGGCCCCGAAGAGGCGGCCAAGATCATGACCGGCGCTCCGGTGCCGCAGGGGGCCGATTCGGTGGTCCAGGTCGAGGTCACCGAGGAGAAGGACGGCTACGCGTACATGTTCGAGCCGGCCAAGCGGGGCAAGAACATACGCAGAGCCGGTGAGGACGTGGCCGGTGGCGATCGCGTGTTCAAACCCGGCGCCACGTTGGGTCCTGCCGAGATCGGTCTTTTGGCCAGTTTCGGTCTCGCCGAGGTGCAGGTGCACCGCCGCCCGCGGGTGGCGATACTCTCGACCGGCAGCGAGTTGGTCGAAATAGGCCGGCCATTGCAGCATGGCCAGATCCACAATTCGAACAGTTACTCACTGCGGGCCCAGTGTCAGCAATTGGGAGTTGAGCCGACGGTGCTGGGCATCGTCATCGATGACTACGATGCGACCAAGGCGCTCATTCAGAAAGGCCTCGAGTACGACGTGCTCATCACCTCCGGCGGCGTGTCGGTGGGTGACTTCGACTTCATCAAAGACGTGCAAGACGAACTTGGGGTCGAGCGACGCCTATGGGGGGTCGCGATGAAGCCCGGCAAGCCCCTCGCTTTCGGGGTGCGCGGCAAGACCTTGGTGTTTGGGCTCCCCGGCAACCCGGTGTCTGCAATGGTGTCGTTCGAGCTCTTCGTTCGGCCCGCGCTGCTGCGCCTCATGGGCTATCGGAGGACCACGCGGCCCCCGTACCCCGCGATCATCTCCGAAGACGTGAACAATCCCGACGGCAGGGTGTACGTGGTCAGAGTGCGCGCCTGGAGAGAAGGCACTGTGTGGCACGTCAGCTCCACCGGCGCCCAGGGTTCGGGAATACTCAGATCCATGGTGGGAGCGAACGGACTTGCCTTCATTCCCGGAGGCCCGCGCGGGGTCAAAGCCGGCGAGGAAGTCGAATTTCTCCTGCTAAACGAAGATTTGCAGGAGCCGTGAGAAGAAACGCCAAACAGTCGGCCGCGTGTTGTCTGAGGGGCCGCGCAGCGATACAATACAAGCGATGAATCACTTGATTGGACACCTGCGGGGGGGCGATGCGGAAGGCATTCCCTCCGTGGCGTGGACAATGGTTTGAATGTGCCCGGTAGCTCGTGCTGCTGGGCTCTTTTGTTTTGGGCACCGTGATCCCGCAGTCGAAAGGAGATCTCATGGCCAATCACTTCACCCCCGAAGAGCTGGCACAGGAGATGGGCACGGACACTCGTGACGTCATCGAGCTCTGTGTCAAAGAAGGCATCCCCATCTACAAGGGGAAGATCGACCGCAGCCTTCTTACGGCGGTGATGAAGGCCAAGGGTATCCAGCTTCGCAAGACCCAAGTGGCAGGGGTCTAAGAGGGTCCAGGCGGGGCAACGGCTTCGCTGTCTGAGACGCTCCTAGGCTCGCCGGTCTCGCTCAGGGGCCTGCTCGCCTGATAGTGCCTCGTAGGCCTCGGCGATCAGCCGGCTCTTGAAGCTGTCGCGGTGGGCCGCATCGGCGGCGGCCCTGGGGATCATCGATTTGCTCACCTTGTCGGCGTCGTAGAACCATCTGCGCACGGCGAGCAGCGAGTCGAGCCGGCGTTGCGGCACCACGACGAGCGGCGTCCCGGCACTGTTGGCCGGCGCAGGGCCTGAGACCTCGGTCTGCCATAGACGGTCGAGGATGGCGCCGATCTCGCGCTCGGCCGTGAGCGGGTAGAGGGACAGGCTCTCCCGCAATTCACCTCCCCACACGACGTTGAGTCGCACCGAGGGGCCGTGACCGTCGGCGGGCTGCGGCCACAGGGTGGCAAAGCGCAGATCGCTCGCTTCGGCCAGGTTCTCGTACGCGCGCCGCACGTTGAGCAGATGCTCACGGGCCTCTTGCATAGTCTTGGCTTCCTCGAAGCGTCGTTGGCGCGACAGCGTCTTCACGATCTCGTCTGCCCGGTCCATCGGGTCCGGAAGATCGGGGCCGGGCCGGCCGGCGAACCAGCCGATCAGGTCCATGACCAACGCGTCGTGAAGCTCTCTGGCGTCGAGAGTCCCAAGACATGGAGCGAGGCACCGGCCGTGAGCTCCCCTCACACATGGGTGGTCACCGTTGTTGCGCGGGCAGCGACGAACCGGGTAGCAGCGCAGCAGCAGGTCGAGAGCCGAGTTCAGGCGGGCCCGCCCCCTGAACGGACCGATGACCACCTGGTTCTGCGGTGGCCTCTGGTCTTCGGTGTTGAGCCATCGGGGGGCGCGGCTGCTGGCGGTGAGGGCGAGGCCCGGGCCGGTGCGGTTGGCTTTGATGTAGGCGTAGAGCTCAGGGCGCACCCCGTACATGTTGCATGCCGGGCGATGCTCCAGGATGAGCTCCTGTTCTTTGACGACGGCCTCGAGGGGGCTGCACAGTTCGTCCCAGTCGATGCGCTCCACGAGCTTGAGGGCGTGGCGCACCCGGCGGGTGCTCTCGGCGCTCCCGACGAAGTGGGAGCGCACACGCTCCCGTAGTCTGTCGGCCTTGCCGACATAGAGGATCTGCCCCTCCTTGTCGACGAAGCGATACGTGCCGGGACACTTGGGCAGGTCGCGGGTCAGTGGCAGTTTGTCCAGCGCCGAACGACTGCTGGGGTTGAGAAAGGCCCGCATCTCTCCAAGCCGCGTGATGCCCCTCTCCTGCAACCTACCGGTCAGAGTCACGAAGACGTGACCCGCGGCCTGTGCGTCGGCGAGCGCGCGATGGCAGGCGTTGACGGGGGCGCCGAGGGCTTCAGCCACAGTGCGCAGCTTGTAGTTGGGCAGACCGGGCGCCAAAGCCCGCGCCAGCGGCAACGTGTCGACGGCTCCCTCCCCGAGCTTGCGGCCTGTCAGGCGCTGCAGCTCGTAGTTGAGAAAACCGACGTCGAAGGCCGCGTTGTGCGCTATGACGACGGCTCCCTCGAGAAACTCCAGGAGCGCCGGCATGATCTCCTCGATGCGGGGCGCCTTGGCGACCATCTGCTGCGTGATCCCCGTGATCTGCGTGATCATGGGCGGGATAGGTCGCATGGGGTTGACGAGCGAGCTGAAATGCCCGACCTCGCGAAAGCCCTCGATGCGCACGGCGCCGATCTCGGTTATCTTGCTTGTCCCCGCCCGCGCGCCCGTGGTCTCGAGGTCGAGAGCGACGAAGGGCACGTCGGCGAGATCGGGGTCGCACGACTGCCAACGACGCAGCGACAGCTCGGCACAGTCGACATCGAGGCAGAAGCGCCGGTCGTGACTGACGAGGGCTCCGAGGATCTGCCTGCAGAGAGGCTCCGGCGCGTTGCCCGACGCGATGAGCAACCGCGCGGCCTCGACCGCATCGAGCGGTTCTCCACGTACCAGCAGGGTTTCGTGGAGGTCGTCGGCGACCCTGAGCGACAGCTGAAACTGCATTCTAGACGGCCTCAGGTTCCGGCCGAGGAGCGATTCCTTGAAAAGGCAAGAGTCATCCTGGAAAATACTAGCACCCTGAGGGTCGGGAGCAGCAGGCTGCTGAACGATGACGCCGCACCGCCCGCCATGTGAGGGAGAAGTGCTGAATCGAGAGCAGATCGAAGCGATATTGCCTCACCGGGAGCCCTTTCTGTGGCTCGACCGGGTGGTTGAGCTCATTCCCGGCGAATTCGCCGTTGCGGAGAAAGACCTTCTGCCGAGCGACGACGTCTTCCGCGGGCATTTCCCGGGGCACCCCGTGTTCCCTGGAGTGTTGCAGCTCGAGGCCATGGCTCAGACCGGGGCCGTGGCTGTGCTTGTTCAGCCCGAAAACAGGGGAAAGCTGGTGTTGTTCGCTCGAGCCGACGATGTGCGCTTCAAGCGCCCTGTGGTTCCGGGCGATACCCTACGGCTCGAGGTGCGCATGACCGAGAACCGGGGACGCATCGGCAAGGGTGAAGCCAAAGCCTACGTGGGTTCTGACTTGGTGTCGAGCGGCACGCTGACCTTCGCGGTAGCTGAGCCCTAATCTATGCCAGAGAATTCCCCGCCCCCCTTGAAGGGGAGAACTGTCACCATCACCGGCCTGGGAGCCCATCTCCCGCCTGACATCGTTACCAACGATGACCTCTCCGCGAGTCTCGAAACCTCCGACGAATGGATCGCGCAGCGCACCGGCATTCGCGCGCGACGCGTCGCGGCAGCGGGTCTCTCTTCGTCCGACCTGGGCACACTCGCCGGAGCCGCCGCGCTGGCCGATGCCGGCGTACCCCCCGAGAACGTCGACCTTGTGATCACCGCCACCATCTCGCCCGACCAACTCATGCCGGCGACCGCCTCTCGTGTGGCTCACGGCTGCGGCTGCGTCAACGCGGGCGCATTCGATCTCTCCGCCGGCTGCAGCGGTTTTGTCTACGCGCTGGCCATGGCTGCTGGGGCGATAGCAAGCGGCGTGCGTGATCACGTGCTGGTCGTCGGCGCCGAGACCATCTCGCGCGTTCTCGACTGGCAAGACCGGTCGACGGCGGTGCTGTTCGGTGACGCTGCGGGAGCGGCGTTGGTATCGGCCGCGACGGGCGCCGGCGGCATCCTTGGCTTCGACCTTGGGGGCGATGGCTCGGGCGCCGACTTTCTGGCCATCCCCGCGGGCGGTTCGCGCCTGCCTGCTTCGCACGATACGGTCGATGCGCGGCAGCACTTCATGGTCATGAACGGCCAGGAGGTCTACAAGTTCGCCACGCGCATCGTGTCGCAGTCGGCGGGCAAGGTCTTGCGGCGCTGCGGGCGCGAGGTCGGCGACATCGATCTCTTCGTGCCTCACCAGGCCAACCTGCGTATCATCGAGGGAGCGGTCAAGAAACTCGGGATGGCCGAGGAGAAGGTCTACACCAATCTGCAGAAGTACGGCAACACGTCGTGCGCGTCGATCCCACTGTGCCTTACCGAGGCGCGCGCCGAGGGACGCCTCAATGAGGGCGATCTGGTGCTCCTCATGGGCTTCGGCGCGGGATTGACGTGGGGGGCGTGTCTCCTGGAATGGGGCGGTGC
>JAKAHF010000033.1 GCA_021815245.1 Actinomycetes bacterium | reverse complement strand
GAGCCTTCGCCAGGCAGGCCGCCTCGGCGCAGTGCATGCACGGACGCGGCAGGTAGGAGACCCTCACGATGGGGTACTGACCGCGTTCTTTGCGGTCGATATCGAGCCAGCGGTGACCGGTCCACGGCTGGGCGACCGAGTAGGGCGGAAAGTCGTTGCCTACGAATTCGTCCTTGTCGGCCAAGAAGCAGTCGTTGCAGTCGTGGCAGAGGGCGACGTCGATCACCATGTTCCATTGCTTCATAGGGCGCCTCCCGCTACCGTCGACCATTTCTCCACCTCGATGAGGCAGGAGTTGGGCGCCATGCCGGTGGAAGTCGGCGTAACGAACCGCTTGGGCGTCAGCAGGTTGATACAACCGGCCTTGTCGGGCGAGTAGCCGGGCTCGCCCAGCGGGAGATAGTCGGAGCATGACTCGTAGCAGTGCGCCGTTCCCGGCGCGAGCCGCTCGGTCACCTGGGCGGCGAGGATCACCTCACCGCGGTCGTTGAAAGCCTTGACGAGATCACCGGAAGCGATACCGCGCGCCGCGGCGTCCTGGCTGTTGAGCCTCATGATCCAGTAGTAGTGGCCGTCGATGAGCACGCGGTGGTCCTTCACGTCGTTCGACCACGAGCCCTTGCCGTCGCCCATGGTGTGGAGCGAGAAACGTGGATGCGGGCTAACCAATTGCAGGGGGTATTTGGCGACCAGCTCGGTGGTGCGGTGGCCCTCCCAGCTTGGGATGTACTGCGGGCCCATGGCCGGGCGTTCGGGGTCGACGATGCCACCTGCCTCGAAGCGAGTCAGGCTGTTCGACACGAACTCGATCTTGCCCGAGGTGGTCTGCAGCCCTTTGAGGCCCACGGTGTCCCAGGGGCGCGGACCGGCGTCGGGGGTATCTCGCTTGCGGTCTTCGGCGAACCAGCGCAGACCCGGAGTCGGCTTGCGGTCGGCAGGCACCGGGACCATGTAGTATCCCTTGCGCTCGAACTCCTCCCAGGAGACGCGCTTCGGCAGGTCGCTCGCGTCGAACATGCGCTTCACCCAATCGAGGTCGCTGCAGCCCTCGGTGTAGAGCTCGCCCAGCCCGAGCTTCTCGGCGATGAGCGAGAAGATCTCGTAGTCGGACTTCGATTGCCCGAGCGGCTCGATGCACTTCTTCTGCAGCACGATGAGCCGGTGATTGCATTGGTCGAAGCCGTCCTTGCCGTAGCCCCCGGCGCTCGCCCATTCGGCGATGTCCCACCGCTCGAAGTTGGTGCACGCCGGCAACACGATGTCGGCGAAGCGGCTCTCACCCTCGAACCACACCGCCTGGTTGACCACGAACGGCACCTTGCCCTCGCGGTAGGCGCGAACGTAGCGGTTGGTCTCGGTCATGGTGCCGATGAACGAGTTGCCGTACTTGTAGTACATGCCGACCGGCGCGTAGCCCGGCGACGGGTATTCGTACTTCTTGAACTGGGCCTCGATGGAGGCGCCGCCGAAACCGCGCCCTCGCCACTCGTGCTTCTCGTGCATCATGGCCTCGGGAATGCGGAGACGCGAGACGGTCTGACCCTCGGCCGAATGCTGGGGATTGCCGGTGGCGCCGGTCTTCGGCCACATGGCGGCGGCTAGCCGACCGGCGGCGGTGTTCATGCCGTCTCCAGAGATGCCGCCCTCGGAATAGCCCGGGAACCAGAAGTTGAAGTCGCACGGCACGCCGTGGGTCGTCGACCACATGGCGCAGCCCGGCTTGCCGAGACCCTGCATGGCCGCAAGCCCGATCATCGTGCGGGCCCACTCGTTGCCGGTCGCCGAGCGACAGGCGCCGCCCCAGCCGCCCTGGCCGCCGGCGGCGAGCGTCGTCTTCTTGGCCCCCCACTCCCTGGCGAATGCGCGGATCTCGCGAGCGGGGATGCCGCTCTCTATTTCGGCCCACTCGGGGCTCTTCGGTTGCCCGTCGGTATCCCCAAGGACGTAGGCTTTCCACTCGTCGAAGCCGATGGTGCGGGTCGACACGTATTCGCTGTCGTAGGTGCCTTCCACCAGCCACGTGTGGGCGATGGCTAGTCCGAAGGCGACATCGGTGCCGAGGCGGGGAGCAAACCACTTGTCGGCCAGGAAGCCGGCGGTGTGGTTGTAGTAGGGGTCGATGAAAACCATCTTCACGCCCAGCTCTTTGAGCCACTGTCGGCGGGGCGTGCTCTCGAACGCGGTGTAGATGCCGCCGCCCGTCGACTCGGGGTCGGCCGACCAGAAGACCACCATCTCGGTGTTTTTGAGGCCATCCTCGAGGAGGTCGTACTGCTCGGGGATGCCGAGGCGATGGCTGAAGCCCCACATATGCATGCCGCCCCAATGCCAACCCTCCCAACTGTCGGGGTTGTGCTCGGCGTAGGTCATGCCGGTGAGGTTCATGAAACGGAAGTAGGCGCTGAAGCGATATCCGAGGTTGCCCCACAGATGATGCGAGCCAGGGCAGGTGAGGATGGCGGCCGGACCTTGTTCGCGCTTGAGGCGGATGATCTCTCCGGCCACGATGTCGGCGGCCTCGTCCCAACTGATCGGCTCATAGCCGGAAACGCCGCGGTTCTGGGTGTTGCGGCCACCGGGGCCGGTCGAGCCGGGAGCCCCGGTCGGATCGAAGTCGACCCTTTTCAGGGGCGTCAGGATGCGATCGGGCGAGTAGATGGTCGAACGGTGCGCCACCGTGTAGGGCGACAGGGTCGTGCGCCGAGGTGGACTGAAGGTGCGGCCCCTGGCCTGGATGCTCCAGGAGGGACCATCGGTATCGTCGAGTTCAAGAGGCAGGATGCGGACTATCCGGCCGTCCTCTACATCGACGTGCACCGGTCCGCCGGTAGTCAGGTTCGTGAACCGAGTGACGGCCATCATCGGGTCATCCGCGTCGTGCAGCGCGCGAGTGATCGCAGAGCGTTTGCAGCCATGCCTGCCTCCTTGGTCGCCATTGCGCCTTGGCGATCACGACTTCGAAGGAATACTGCTTGCGAACGGGCTCACACTGTCCTACACTAGTGGGGTCCATTATACGGACCCCAGGGTGCCTATATTGGACTCACCTAATCTACTTCCGTCACGGTTGGTCTGTCAACAGCAGAGAAGGAGATGTCATGACGGTGGGCGCGGGTGACAGGGGCCGGCTTGGTACTCCGGGGAATGATCGCTCCCCGAACAGGACGCTCGAGAAGGGTCTCCAACTCCTCAATCTCTTCGACGTAGAGCACCCCGAATGGAGTCTGAGGGAGCTGCGCGAAACATCCGGGTTCTCGAAGACGACGACTCTGCGGTTGGTCAAGACGCTGGAAGCCATGGAGTATCTGGCCTGCGACCCCAACACCGGCAGATACTATCTGGGGTCGAGCATGCTCAGGCACGCGTATGTGGGTCTCTCTCGCTCTGAGCTGGCTCGAACGGCCCACCCATTCATGGATCAACTGGCCAAAGAGACGACCGAGACAGCCGGACTCACGGTCTGGACGAACCAGGGGCCTCTGCTGGTCGATCTCGTTCTGACGGCTCGCATGTTCAAGCCGAACCTTCGACTCGGGATGCTCCTGCCGGGGCGTGGAGGCGCGGCGGAGAGAGTCCACCTTGCATTCGGGCGCGAGAGCGCCCGCGAGGCCATCCTATCGGGTCCTCAGAAGGCGAGGACCGCCTACACGCTGGTCGACCCGAAGCTCCTGCGCGAGGAACTGCAGCGGGTGAGGCGAGAGGGCGTCTCCTTCGAGTTGCGAGAATGGGATGTCTCCATGGGGGCCGTCGCGGCGCCGGTGTTCGGCGCCGACGGACTCATCAGAGCCGTGCTCGCTGTGGTGGTGCCCATCGAACGCTGCGGCGAGGAGGAAATGGCCGCCTACAAACAATC
Organism: Actinomycetes bacterium; assembly: GCA_021815245.1. The sequence continues at coordinate 6,105 of JAKAHF010000033.1, read as the reverse complement.
GGTGCGGAGAACCGCTCACGCCCTGTCGCAAGAGATCGGCTACCAGGGCGACCCGCCCGGGTCGCCGCTCAACTGAGCTCGCGGGACGTCGCGTCGCGGGTCGTAATCTCGGATCCGGAAACAGAAGGGGCCTGCTTCGTTCGAAGCAGGCCCCTTCTGTTCGATCGGGTGACGCAGGCTGGCGCCCTCGGCTAGGCCGTGGCCTCCGATTCGACGAGGCGCCTAAGTCTCCCGGCCAGTTCCTGGAGCTGTTTCACTTCTTGTTCGACCTGACGGGTGCCGCTCACCGACTGGGTGGCTGCCTGGCTGATATTGTCGATCGCCTGGCTTATCTGCTCCATGCCGGCCAATTGCTGTCTACTCGACGCGGAGATCTGCACCGCCGCCTGGGCGGCTTCGTCCGCCGTCTCGGCCACCGACTGCGCAGCCTCACCTGTCGTAAGCGACTGCAGCCTGGCGGCCTCAATGGCCTCCTGGCTCTGCTCGGCAGCCTCCACGGCCCGGCTGCTGGCTTTCTGGATCTCGCTGAGGATCGTGCGCACCTGAGTGACGGCCTGCTTGGACTGCTCGGCCAGGCTCTTGACCTCCTGGGCTACCACGGTGAAGCCCTTGCCGTGTTCGCCGGCCTTGGCCGCCTCGATCGAGGCGTTCACCGATAGAAGGTTCGACTGATCGGCGAGATCGCTGACGGTGGTGATTATGTCGCCGATCGCGCTGGTCTGGTCGCTCAGCCGGTTGATGGTCTCGGCGACCACGCCTATCTCGACCCGCATCCGTTCGATGCCGCCCACGGTCGCCTCTACCGAGCCACGTCCCTCTTCGGCGAGTTGAGCCAGTTCCTGTGCGCTGTCCGCGACACCGGCCGCCTTCTCGTGCGCCAACTGGGCGGTCTGCTTGACCTCTTCGACCGTGACCGTGGTCTCATTGGAGGAGGTCGCGGTCTGAGCGGCCCCTGCCGCCACCTGGGCTGCGACGGCCAGGAGTTCGGAGGCCGAACTGCTCAGGCTTCTGGTCGCGGAGCGCAGCTGCCGGCCGATGCTCCTGCTTATGAAGAAGGCGAGCGACAGGGCACAGCCGATGCCGACCACGACGAGGGCGATGAGCACGATCAGCATGGTTGTGGCGATGCCGTCGACGTGGTCATGGAGAGTGGCCTGCAAGGCTTCCTCCTGCTGCAGGTACGCGGTCGCGTCGTCTTCGATCTGCTGCGCAAGCGGAAGCGCGTCCTGGCTGAATGTGGCGACCGCCTGTGCCTGATCGGTCGCCGCAAGCGCGATCGCCGCGCCGGCGGCCTGGTAGTACTGATCGAGGGTGGCTCGAATGTGCTCGACGGCCGCTGTTTGGGTCTCGTCGCCCGCGTCCAGGGATTCCGCGACGTCCAGCATCTCCTTGGCCGAGGCGTATACCGTGTCCATCTGAGCCGTGAATGCCGACCGACCGTTCTGATCGCCGATAGCCAAGAGCGCGTATACGCCCATGCTCGACTCCGCGTCGATGATCTGGTATGCGGACGCTATCTGCTCCGTCGTGCTTGCCGTGTACTCCTGAAAACCAGCCTGGAAGAACAGCGTTGAGCCGAGCCCCACGCCCGCCAGCGCAAGTCCGAACACGATCAGGCCCAGGTAGCCCAAGATGATGCGTCGAACAATCGTCATGCCGTGACCCTCTCTCTGAACACAACTGGCCCCCGCTCCTTGCGAGTCGGCCCCGCCGGCACGCCCTTCCGGCGACATGGCTCCCGGGTTTCCGGCACACGACTCAAGTTCAACCACACTTCCCGCTCATTCAGCCGCACTGAATGCATCGGCGACATGGCACGGCCGCACAGACAGCGCTGCTATCCCCCTGGAGTTCCCGGCGCGATGCCGCCGGACTGAGGCCATGCGCTGCTCTCCCAGCTGGCGCATGTATTCTCTCTATCGTCCCGTATGGGGAAGTTCTTTAGCCAATGAGTCGAACGATTACACCCAAACAGAACGGCGCTTCCTGTAGACCGATGTGCGATTCGCGGGCGAACTATGGTCATTCTTGACAGCCCTACCATGCAGCCCTAGCCTTGACGTCACTGTGCGTACGTGCGGCGGGGGCAGGCGGCAGACTCACATATCCGCAAGGAGGGGACCGTGCAACGCAACGATGCCGAAGAACGTGCCTTCGAGGAAGCCGAGCGAGCACGCCGCGCGGCGTGGCAGTCGCAGCCGATCGACCCGGCCGATAGGATGACCGGCACGGAGCTGTTCTACGGCGTCTTGACCGTCCTCTTCGTCTTGGCGGCCGTCGCGATGCTTGTCTGGGGATTCCTCGAGACCGGCCACATTGACTCGGCCATTCAGCAGGCCGCCCTCTTTGCCGCCGGCGCGGTGTTCGGCATCTTGGCCCGCCTCGCTCAGGCGGCGCGACTCAACCTCGAGGCGCGCAGGCGGCAGCGCTGATCGCAACGGGCCTCTTACTGATTGCGATCCACTGCTAGGATGAAGCTCGAGACCTTGGAGCCCCCGTTCACCTCCTTGACCTCCACGTCGGTGGCCAGCCGGCGCGGAACACAACCAAGGGTGGAAACGCGACGCGTGCACCGTCTCGTTGGGCAGACCCGTCACCACGCAGGAGCCGGTGTAGTTCGTCGCGCCGTAACCTACGGAATCGCGGCATGCCTCCAGTAGGATCATGTGTGCATGCGGCGCTTCTCGAAAACCGCCCCGCTGGTAGTAGAGTCACAGATGCGTGGGCTCGATCGGGTTTGCCGTTCGCGCCTGGGGACGCCGCAAGGAGGGGGACTACGTGAGGCACCAGCGGTTCTATCGCGGTTTGATCGTCGCGGTCCTCGTTGCGGGGACGACCATGCTGGGCTGCGGCACCGCTCTAGCGCCGGCGACCGTCACCGCGTCGACCACATTCGCCGACGACCTTAGCGAGGACTACGCGGTCTACAGCGCCCTGATCCAGAAGGTGTTCATCGACGACTACCGGTGGTCGTTGATCGTCATTCAGGACTTCACCGAAGTGCCGGATGCGGACTACTTCGTCCTGGGCGATTGTCTGAACGCCATCAAGTATCAGTGGCCGGAGCTCGGTGACGACATCGTGAGCGATTTTTCGGCCAAGGTCCAAACGCCGCTGGCACTGGAGCGCAGGTTCGATCTCAGCGTGGATTACACCCTTGTGGGCGAGGATGAGGCAGCCTTGGGCTGGCCGGGCGGGACCGGCTTCGACGCCTTTTCGAAGAAGTACCCTGGCTCGCTAGGCAGCGTCAGGATCTCGCGCATCGGCTTCAACGCAGCGAAGGACACGGCCGTCCTCTATCTGGACGACAATGCCGGCCACGTGATGTTGCTCAAGAAGACGGCCGGGGGCTGGACGGTCCAGGGCGAGGTGGAGCTGTGGACCGCATGACGGGACGCCGAGCGCTGGCGCCCTGCCAGATCACCAACGAAGCCGCTCTGAGCGGCGCGGGAGAGGGGCTAGCGTGAGACACCAGCGCGTCTATTTCGGTCTGTTGGCCGCCGTCCTTCTCACCGTGGCGACCATCGTTGGCTGTGGCCCTTCGCAGCCGGCCGCCCTATCTTCTTCGACCAGTTTCTCGCCGACCGACGCGACACCCTCAACCTCTGCTCCCGTCGACGTCTCGACTTCATCCAGCACTGAGGCATCTACTCCAAGCGCTGGCAACACCCCGACTTCTGACGTGCGACTCAGCGCGGCCGAGGTCCGGGTTCTCCAGAAGTTCGATCAGGTGCGCACCGGCCTGGCCGACGGAACCTGGGCACTCACCCCCTGGCCCTTCGGTGCGGTGACCAGCGACTCCCCGGACATCGCGGTCTTCCTGAACGATCCTCCGACGCACGTCAGCGTCCTCGAGAAAGAGCTCATGGGGATGGCCGAGGTCGTGAGGGTGACGTACGTGAGCAAGGACGAGATGTTGGCCCTGCAGAAGGAGATCTTCAAGAATTCCCCCGAGGATATGGCCGCGCTCGAGAGTGAGCAGAGCGAGCGGTGCCCGGCCATGCTTGAAGTATGGCTGAAAGACAGAAGCCCGGCGGCCGCGACCAAGTTCGCGCGCAAGATAGAAGGGCGGGCCGGGGTGGAGGAGGTCTTCGGCCCCTCCGTGATAAACCCTCGCGACGGAGATGGCGCCGACCTCGTGGCTGACCCGGGCTATCCGTCCCCGAGCTCACAAGCCGAGGATCTGCTCGACGAGGCGGAAGTGCGTCTGTACGACCCCGACGTCACCGCCTCCTTGAAGGCATCAGCGGGAGACGCGAGTAGCCTCCTGGCCGAGATCGCGGCGATGTCCCAGGTGGCGAAGGTCGACTTCGTCAGCTTGGAGCAAGCCAAGGCGGCCATGGCGAACGAGTTCAAAGACATCCCGGCCGAGATTCCCGGGGCGCAGGCCAATGCGAGCCCGACTCTCGAGATCTGGCTGAAGGACGTATCCCAGTCGGAGAGTGTCGCGAGCACGTTGCGGGCCCACCCGGACGTGGGCGAGGTATCAGTCGCCGAGGGGACTGAAGTCCAAGACGCGGAAGGACAACTCGACTGGTTCTACCAGAAACCAGCGGGCACGACGCCGCCCGGCGCGCAGACGCTGAACCTCGTCGATCGCCATGATCCCGAGTCGGTCCTGCGGGCCTACTTCTCCGCCTGGGAGAGGGGCAAGTGGCAGGAAGTCAGGTTGTACCTGTCCGCCACGTTCTCCAACCTGGTGCCCGAGCCGGCGAAATCTCTCCAGATCATCGACCGAAAGCAGCTCAAGAGCTCGTCATCTCATTGCTCGTACTCAGTCACGTTCGACTTCGTTCCCTTGGACGCCCCGCTCAGCATGGAATCCGGCCGCTACAACTGGACCTATGACCTGAACTGGGATAGCCAGAGGCAGTCCTGGACAATCACCAACTACGGCGAAGGTTGAGCCGTATCTCGCCACCGCCGGCGGTGGCCCCGGGCACCCGCCGCCTCTGAAGCCGCTCTTGCTCGGCCCGGGCCTTTGGTATGCAGAATTGCGAAGTCCGCCTCTTCTGCATTGCGGTCCACGGCCAGAATGAAGCTGCTGACCTTGGAGTCGCCGTTCACCTCCTTGACCTCCACGTCGGGCGGCAGACGACCGATCAGATGCACGCTGTTCATGAGGTCCGGGGGATCGCAGAGTACCGGCAGGTGGCGCGGGGGGGAATGCAACCAAAGGTGGAAACGTGCCGACCCTCGTGTGAGCGTCATGGCCAGTGACATCTTTGGTTCGCGTTCCAAGGTCACTCCAGGCACACAAGAACCCGCTGGAGACCCAGTGGGTACTCACCCGGACGCTCGTCAATCCCGAAAACGTCCCGCTCGAGTACCACGGAGGCGGAAAGACCCCCGGCTTCTGCCGGAAGTGCGGGTGCCGGAAGTGCGGGTCGCCGATTCAGTCGAGGACGCCCTTCTGCGAGCAGTGCGGAGAGAAGCTCTAGAGACAACCCGGTGAGGCGGCCCTTCCGCCGCCTTTGCCACAGGAGGAATGGGGGCCCCGCTCGTGGTCACACGTCGCAGAAGTGTATAGTCCGCCTCGTCGTAGTTGTGGTCGACAAGAACAGGGGGGCGCCATGCAGCAGCATGGGGAAGAGGCGCGTGCGTTCGAAGAGGCCGATACGGCTGATCATCGCGAGTGGCGCGACGACGGCGGACCCGATGAGCACCCATGGTCGGCGTCGCCGGACGCAGCCAGCGCGGCCACCACGCTCGAGATGCTCCTCGGTTTCGCCATGGCGCTCTTGGTACTCGGCGCCATGGCGTTCGCCGCGCTCGCCCTCACCGAGGAACCAGGCACGCGATACCTCGCCGCGGCCATCTTTCTCGGCCTACTTGCCCGTGTTGCTCAAGCCGAGCGCCACCACATCGAGATGCGCAGGCGGATGTAGGCCTCCTCGGTGCTATGCTCGAAGAGCGATGGAACTGTGGCACGGCCATCTGCTCCGCGAGAAGATCGACCAGAGTAGCCTGCTGGTTCAAGGCAACCGGGCCTGCGCGCTCGGCGCTCTGGATGCCGGAGTGCGTTTCTTCGCCGGGTATCCCATCACTCCCAGTTCGGAGATCATGGAGGCCATGGCCTACGAGCTGCCCCGGGTCGGAGATCGG
>JAKAHF010000032.1 GCA_021815245.1 Actinomycetes bacterium | reverse complement strand
GTCGAACCCGTCGACGGGTTCGACGTCATCGCTCATCAGAATCACTCCTCTCCCAGTGGTTCCCCGCTCCCTCCACGGTTGCTCAGGATTGCGCTCAAGGCGGCGACATCACCGTGCTGCACGATGCCCGAGCCGGTTGTGTTCTTGTCGCGCAGCCTGCGTACCATCTCAGCCCTGACGATGTCGAGTTCGCCATGGAGCAAGCGGCGTTTCATGGAAACCTCCTGCTCCTCCTGGGTCAACTTCACCGCGAGCGCCTTGAGCTCCTCGTCGGTGTACGACTGGATCTTGATGAGACGCTCGAAGGATGAATCATCCAAAGCATTCATGCTTTCACTATACCGGCTGCCCACAGCACCTTCAAACGAGAAGAGCGCGCTTCTTACTCCTCTTCCGTGAGCAATTCGTCATACTCGGCCGCGGTCATCAGATCATCGGCCTCAGACGGGTCGCTCAAACGAACCTTGATGAGCCAGCCATCTTCATACGGGCTCTCGTTGATAATCTCGGGGGCGTCAACGACTTCTTCGTTGATCTCGACGATCGAGCCGCTCATCGGCGCGTACACGTCGGAGACCGCCTTCACCGACTCTACCTCGGCGTAGGGCGTCCCAGCGGTGACGTCCGTGCCAACCTCGGGGAGTTCGATGAATACGATGTCACCGAGTGTCTCCTGGGCGTAGCTGGTGAGACCGAATGTCGCGGTATCACCGTCGATGCGCACCCAGTCGTGCTCCCTGTGGTATTTGAGGTTTTTAGGATTCACAAGCGCTCCTTTCTCGCCATAATCGGCTGGCCGTCATGATAGCACAGCGGTTTTGTGGCTCTTCGAGGCGGCGGGTGCGCGCTCCCCGCCGGTTGTATACTGTGTGGGCACGTACAGCACCGAAGGAGGGTTTGCAGTGGCACGTCGCAAAGGGCTCGTCATCAATGACGAGCAGATGCAGATGATCGACGGTGTTCTCAGCAAGCTGCAGCGCGTGTGCGGATCCAATTTCTGTGCGCTCATCTCGACGAGCGGCCAGCCGATCACCTCTACGCCGAGCGACGTCGACGCCGACACTCTGTCGCTCGCCGCGCTGGCTGCCGGGTCGTTCGCCGCTACTCGCCAACTCGCCGAGGTGCTTAGGGAGAAGGAATTCACCCTCCTCTTCCACGAGGGCAAGGAGTCGAATCTCCACGTCATGCAGGTTACCGACCAGATTCTTCTCCTGTTGACCTTCGGGCACGACACGCAGGTCGGCAGAGTCAGGCTCTACACATCCAGGGCACTCGAGGTACTCAAGCCGATTTTTGAAGATGCCGAAGAAACCTCTGGGGGCGAAACTCCTCAACTCATCGATCGTGAGTATTCGCGGGAAGCCGGCACAGCCATCGACGATTGGTTTCCTGCGCAAAGCGAATAGCGGTTCAGGGAGCGGCACGTGGCACTCATAAACTTGGCAGCCAGAGAGATCAACTACAAGATCGTCTACTATGGCTGCGGGCTTTGTGGCAAAACTACCAACATCCAGTACATCCATCGCCGGGTCAACCCAAGTGCTCGTGGCCGTCTGGTGAGCATCGCCACAGAAGAGGAACGCACGCTGTATTTCGACTTCCTCCCCCTGTCGCTGGGAACCGTCAAGGGGCTCCGCACGCGCTTCCACCTTTACACCGTACCCGGCCAGTCGTTCTACAACGCTTCGCGCAAGCTCGTGTTGCAGGGTGTCGATGGAGTGGTCTTCGTGGCCGACAGCCAGATCTCGCGTCTCGACGAGAACGTCGACAGCTACCTCAACCTGTGGGACAACCTCATGGAGCAGAACGAGGATCCCGGCAACCTGGGCATCGTCCTGCAGATGAACAAGCGCGACCTTGGTTCCATCTTCTCGGTGGCCGACCTGACCGAGCTGCTCAACCACACCGGTTCGCCGGTGGTCGAAGCCTGTGCCCTGACCGGTGTCGGAGTCTTCGAGACGCTGAAGACGGTCTGCAAGCAAGTCATCGCCAAGAGTTCGCGCAACTGATTCTTCCGGCGCGAAGCCAAGCCCATGCGCCTCGTTCGTCGACGACCTACGTTGGTAGGGGTGGTCCAAGCTACTCCTCGCGTCCCTCGCCTGCCGCTGCCGCCACCATGTCGCGATACTCCTCGGCCAATTCGTCCGCACGAGCGGCGCTGGCGGCCTCGGTATATACGTGAAATAGCGGCTCTTCCGCGTCGGGCAGCACCAAAACCCACTCGGAATGCTCAAGGAAGACCTTGATGCCGTCGACCAGTGAGACGCGACCACTGCGCAGTCTCTCGGTCATCTGGCGCATGACAGCCCCCTTCTGCTCCCACGGGCACTCCGCCGTGAGATGCGCGAGGAAGGCCTGCGGGATACGGCCTACGAGACTCGAGAGCGGCTGATCGTTCGTAGACACCAGTTCAAGGACTTTGCCGAGGGCGAACAAACCGTCCATCGACGCCAGCACCGACGGGTAGATATAGCCTCCGTCGGTGGTGGCCGAGAACACGGTATTGGGCCGCGAGGCCTCGGCCATCAGCGCCGCTTTCGAGTACTTGGTGCGCCTGATACTCACTCCGGTCGAAGCAACCACGTGCTCGCCCAACCGCGTTGCGTGCAGCGGCAGGGCCGCGACGCCGGATCCCGCCTCGCGGGCGGCGTGCTGCAGCAGGAGAAGGAGCAGCGTCGTATCTGATATGAGGTTGCCCTTCTCGTCGACGACATACAGGTACTCGGCACCCGGATCGAGAATCGCCCCGAGATCGGCCTCCATGGCCTTGACCATCTCCCCCACTCGCGACACGGCCGCCGGCAGGCTCTCTCTGAGCGTGAAGCGCGACCTCACTCGCGAGAACGTGTTGAGCGCGATGGTTTCAACGCCAAGCTTGTCGAGTGTGGCGGAAAAGAAGAATGCCGGCGCCGACGACGAGTAGTCGAGCACCAAACGAGGCTGCCTCCCACGTATGGCCACGGTGTTCCAGTTCTCGAGCAGGGAGTTGGTGTAGGTCTCGATCGCCCTGGGCGGATACATGACCTGCCCCATCTCCTCGAACGGGGCCCTACGGAAGTCTTCCCTGAAGTAGTGATTCTCGATGGCGCGCTCTCTGCGCCCGTCGATCGGGACCCCGGGAGGTTCGGAGAAAAGGATCTCGATGATCTCGGGGTTCTCGAGGCTGATCTGCACGTGGATGCCGCCGATCGCATTGCCGCCCTTGATATCGAAGCGGTTTACCGCCAAAGGCGCCGTCGTGAGATCGCGGACGTTGATGCCTGTGGCGTTGAGTCCGCTGATGATGGCACGCTTGAACACCCGGCAGGCCTGGTGGGTATCGCGGCTGGTGGTGACATAGGCGCCCTTTGTGAGGAGCGTGCCGTAGCACATGGCGAGACGCATCGCCATCTCGGGAGTAAGGTCGACATTGGCGAGGCCGCTGACGCCACTGCGCCCGAACAGAGTGCTTGGTCCGCGGGTCTCCCACACGATCGAAGAGCGCACCGTGGACCCTGGCTCCACGTTCTTGAACGGATAGACTTTGACCTTGTTGGCCACGACCGCATTGCGACCGATGACCGAGCGATCGCCGATCACCACCCCCTCGGCGATATTGGCGTTCTCGTGCACCTCTACCGCGTTGCCGAGCACCGCTCCGGTAACAACCGACCCCGAAGCCAGGTAGACGTTCTCACCGAGCACCGAGTCGCCTATCTGGGCGCCGGCCCGGACGACGGTGTTGTCGCCGAGAATCGAGTGAGACAGCACCGACGCGGCCGCCTCGATGCGGGCGTTGGCGCCGATGACCGCCGGGCCCTCCACGTCGTCGAGACTCTCGAGGGAGGCTCCCTGGCCCACCCAGATGTTGCCCCGAAGGCGGACTCCCGGAGGGGTGAGGCGCACCTTGCCGTCGAGCGCGTCGCGGTTCGCCTGAAGGAACTGCTCGAGACTCCCGATATCCTGCCAGTAGCCTTCGCACACAGTGCCGAAGAGCGGCTTGTGCATGTCGAACAGCTTGGGAAAGAGATCGTGGCTGAAATCGTACGGCTGGCCCTCGGGGATGTGGTCGAAGATCTCCGGCTCGAGTACGTAGATGCCCGTGTTGACTGTGTCGGAAAACACCTGCCCCCATCCGGGCTTTTCCAAGAAGCGCTCGATGCGTCCCTCTTCGTCGACGATCACCACGCCGAATTCCAGGGGGTTCTCGACGCTCTTGAGCGCGATCGTCACCATGGCCTGGCGTTGCTTGTGAAAGTCGATGACCTTGGTCAGATCGAAGTCGGTGAGCGCGTCGCCGCTGATGACTACGAACGTTTCGTCGAGCAGGTCCTTGGCCAGACGGATGGATCCCGCTGTGCCGGCCGGGGTCTCCTCGACCGTGTAGTCGATGCGCATGCCAAAACTACTGCCGTCGCCGAAGTGATTGCGGATGAGCCTCGGCAGGAAAGCCAGGGTCATCACGACTTCGTTGATGCCGTGGCGCTGCACCAGCTCGAGGATATGCTGGATGCAGGGCTTGTTGACGATCGGCACCATGGGCTTGGGCTGGTTGGATGTCAGCGGGCGGAGTCTGGTGCCTTGGCCACCGGCCATGATGACTGCCTTCACCGCGACCTCCTCGTCAGCTTTCCCTGATGCGAAAATCCTAGCACGCGAACAAGCCGGGGGAGCTGTCGAACTCGACAAGCCGTGTGCTTTCGGCTTCGCTGCACAACCTCTGAGGAGGCTGTATCGTATTGGCCGGGACAAGCATACGCAGTGAGGGTCGCAGGTGGCGCAGAGCAAGAACTGCCCGTGGTGTGGCAGAGAGAACGCTCAAGAAGCCGAGTCGTGCTTCGCCTGCGGCACGCCCCTGATGGGGCACGAGGACTTCAACGAGCCTGTCCGTGCGCGCACAGAGGCGCGTCGGAGAACCAGAAAGACCTGGCTCATCGCGGTGATCGCTTTCATCATCGTTGCCGCCGCGGCAGTGGTGGTTTGGCTTCTTGTTGGGAACGGGGACACGCCGGCCGCCGGTGCCGGTCCGGGTGAGCAATCCGGCACTACCGCGCCTTCGGCCGTCACCTCCGAGGAGTCGACGACCACCACGAGCGAGCTCCTCGATCTTATCCCCGTCGCCGCTTTCGGCGCTACTCAGGAGCTCTGGCAGACCGTGATGACCGTCGGAGCTCCCGAGATTCTGACCGACGCGGCGCTTGAGGAGCTTCTCGGCGCGGATGTGGACCTCTACATCGTGTATGTGAAGATCACGAACTCGGGCGACGAACTGCGCGATTACAACCTCTTCTACTGGACCGCGTCGGATGCCGACGGGTCGAGCTACGACGCGTCGCTCTATGTCGAGAACCAGGCCCTCGATTCGGGCGACATAGAGCCCGGTCAGACGGTCGAGGGATACGTGGGATTCGAGCTTCCAAAGGGCAAGGCGGTGGTGTCGGTGAGCTACTCGCCCCTCCTCGCCGACGGAACTGCCGTCTGGGAAACAGGCGACTAGCCTCTCGGCAATCAGAAAGGCCCGCAATTGCGGGCCTTCGTTAGTCGGGACGGCCAGATTTGAACTGGCGACCTTCCGGCCCCCAGCCGGATGCGCTACCAAACTACGCCACGTCCCGAATGCTGGCAGTATACCGCGCCTGCGGCCGTCGGGCCACCGGCAGAGCAAACGCGGTGGCTGCCGCTACTCTCGACCGATGTCGGCCGCGCTGGTCTGAAGAGGTTTGCTGTCGCCACCCCCAGAAGCGTTCGCCGCCGAACGCTTGGCCCTTCGGTTCCAAGGAAAGACGACGCGCTTCTCCTCGCGTCTCCACAGACGCTTGAAGTTTCCGCGATGGGCCCACAGTACGACTGCCGACATGAGGCAGCAGACGATGACGTAGGGCAGTGGTTGTTTCAGCACCACCGCGGTGACCGGAAAGACCACCGTGGCACTGATAGAAGCGACAGAGACGATCCGCACCGTGAGAAGTACGATGATGAACAAGGCAACGACAAAGGCCATCGCGATGGGCATCATGGCCAAGGCCGCCCCGGCGCCCGTCGCCACACCCTTCCCGCCTTTGCCGCGAAGGAAGATGGAGTAGTCGTGACCGGCTATGCAGGCCAGGGCGACGATGACGGTCACGAGCGGTGTGTTGTCGTCGTTACCAAGGATGAGGCGAGCGGCCACCACCGGGAGCGCCCCCTTGACGACGTCGGCCAGGAGCACGACTATGCCCAACTTCACCCCGAGCACGCGAAAGGCGTTGGTGGTGCCGGCATTCCCACTGCCGTGGTGCCGCACGTCGATGCCTCTACACAGTTTGCCAAGGAAGACGCTCGGCGACACCGAGCCGAGCAAGTATCCGAAGACAACCAGCCCGACAGACGTGAGTACGAAGGAGGTGGTCACGAGTAACGTTCCTCCTTGCCTTCAAAGTCGATCACGAGCGGGATTCCCCACATCTCATAGTCTTCGCGCAGGCGGTTCTCGAGGTGATACGCGAACGACTTGTTGACCAGCGCCCTTGAGTTGACCATCACCTTGAAACGCGGCGGGCTCGTCTCGTACTGAACCATGTAGAAGATCTTGATCGACTTGCCCCCTTTGATGCCCGGGGCGCGCTTGGCGCGGAGTTCCTCGAGCCAGCGGTTGAGTTCTGCCGTGGGGATGCGTGAGCTGTACTGTTGGTAGAGGTCGCGGGCAAGCGGCAGGATGCGCTCCATGCCGCGGCCTGAAAGAGCCGAGATGGTGAGCCAGCGCGGCTTCATCTGCACCTTGGCCCTGATGCGCTCCGTGGCCTTCTCGAGATCGAGAGTGTTGATGTCCCACTTGTTGAACAGGATCGCTGTCGCGCACTTGGCCCGCTGAGCTTCATAGGCAACCTGCAGGTCGAGGTCGACGAGCCCCTCCGAGGCGTCTATCACCACGAGGGCCACGTCGGCACGTTCCAGGGCCTTGAGAGCTCGGAGAGAGCTGTAGTACTCCACGTCGGTCTGAGTGCGCTTTCCCGGACGGCGAAGACCGGCCGTGTCGACCAACGTCACCGGCGAGTCTTCAAAGAGGAAGTCGGTGTCGATGGCATCGCGGGTCGTGCCCGGGATCGCCGATACGATCGTGCGCTTGTCTCCCAGAAGCGTGTTGACGATGGAGCTCTTGCCGACATTCGGCCGGCCCACGATGGCCACCCGCATCGGGGCGGCGATCTCCGGACCGTCCTCCTCTACCGGCAGGGCTCTCACAACCTCATCGAGAAGGTCGCCGACGCCCAGGCCGTGCTCCGCCGAAACCCCGATGGGTTCCCCGAGGCCAAGTGACCAGTACTCCGGCATGTTCTCCCGAGCGGTCTTCGTGTCGTACTTGTTGACCGCCAGCAAGACCGGTTTGCCGCTCTTGCGGAGAATCATGGCGATTTCGTCGTCCTGCGGGGCGAGACCCATCCGCCCGTCGACGAGAAAGATCGCCACCGATGCTTCGGTGATGGCTGCCCGGGCCTGGTCGCGCACCTCTTCTCCCAGGGCTTCGCTGCTCTGCAGATCGATGCCGCCGGTGTCTACGATGATGAACGACCGGCCGTTCCAATCGGCGACGCCTTCTTTGCGATCTCGAGTGACCCCTGATTCGGGGGCCACCACCGCTTCGCGTGTGCCGGTAATACGATTGTAAAGCGTGGATTTGCCCACGTTCGGGTAGCCGACGATGGCCACGCGGGGCGGTCTGCCAGTGGTCACGTCTCTATCTCCTCTATTGTGCGGACGACTTCGTCTATTTGTTCGGGCGGCGTGGATGCTCCGGCCGTGACGCCGACCACTTCTACTCCGCGAAACCAGGCCGGGTCGATCTCGGTCGCGGATTCCACGTGATAGGTGTGCGCCTGCTGATCTCCGCACAACTCCGCGAGTCGCCGGGTATTCGCGGAGTTCCTGCCTCCCACGACGACAACGGCGTCGACAGAACGAGCCATGGTGATGGCCGCGGCTTGCCGTTGCTCGGTAGCGCTGCAGATGGTGTTGTGCACGAGCAATTCGCGAACCCTTGGGGCGATATGCGCTACCAGTTCGGCCAGCCGTTCTTGAGACTGCGTGGTCTGCACGACAACGCCCACCCGCCGGCTGGGAAGCTCCGCCGGAAGGTCGGCCGGAGACTCCACGACAAGGGAATCATCGCCCGCATACGACCGAAGAGCCAGAACCTCCGGATGCTCCCTTTCTCCCAGGATGACTACCAGGTATCCGGCTTTGTGCAGCCGGGCGGCCTTCTCTTGCGCCGAGGTAACAAAAGGACAGGTGGCATCGATCACCGTCAGGTTCGACTCCGAGAGCTCCTGGCGTACCTCGCGCGGCACGCCGTGCGAACGGAGGATCACGGTGCCCGAATGGGCCTCGCTCGGCTCGCTGAGCACGCCGACGCCTTTCTCCTTGAGATCGGCGATGACGCTTGGATTGTGGATGAGCGGGCCCAGGGTGTTGACAGGAGCCGGAGCCTCCTCGGCCGCCTGTAGCGTGGTCTCGAGGGCACGTTCCACGCCGAAGCAGAAGCCTGCCGATTCGGAAATACGTACGACCGGATGCGCCATTACGTGGTCTCTTTCTCGAGCAGCGCATGGAGGGCCGAGATCAGATTATCGGCGGTGAAGGAGGGTCTGTCGGATGCCGCGACCTCAGGCCCGGGCAGCTCGATTGGCGGGCCGAACACGGCGATCACCCGGGGAAAGCGCAGAAGCCGGCGCCGCACGACCTTGTCGGTGTTCCTGAGAATGCAGGGAATCGTGACCACCCCCTCGCGCAAAGAGAAGAGGCTCACGCCGGGGCGGATGTCGCCCAGATCGTTCTCGCGCTGCCGCCGACCCTCGGGGAACAGGCCCAGAACCGCTCCACCTGCCAGTACTGCCAGGGCCGTACGCACCGCCTCCCGATCGGGTTTGCCGCGGCGCACCGGAAACGTGCCAAGCCTGTCGAGGATGCGCCCAAGCGGTTTGAAGCTCCACAACTCCGACTTCGCCATGAAATGGATCTGGCGCGGAAAAGCGGAGCCGAGGAAGAACGGATCAAGATTCGATCGATGGTTGCACGCGACAAGAACCGCACCCGACAGAGGTATGTGTTCGGCTCCTTCGACCCGTAGGCGCCACAGGAGCCTGAAAAGCGGCGGGATGATGCTGTAGGCGACACGGTAGACCCACGTGTCGAGAGGTCCGCGCAAGAGGCGCGAGAGGGGCCACTTGCGGGGCCGGCTCTCGACTGAGGCGGCATCGCCGCGCGCCGCCGTCTCGGCCAGGGAGCAAACGGCCTGAATGACCTCTTCGATGGTCATGCCCGTGGTGTCGATCTCGACCGCGTCGTCGGCCTTGCGGAGGGGCGCGAGCGAGCGGCCCGAATCGTAGGCGTCGCGCGCACGGATGTCGGCAACGATCTCGTCGAGCGGCTGGTCGACACCTTGAGCCAATTGCTGCGCGCGACGCCGACGGGCACGTTCTTCGACCGAAGCGGTGAGAAAGACCTTGACCTCCGCCCGCGGGACGACGACGGTGCCCATGTCGCGGCCCTCGAGCACGAGATCGCCTCGGGCGGCTTCTTCGCGCTGCTTCTGGGTCAGGACTTCGCGCACCGAGGCCTCAGCTGAAACGGCCGACACGTTCTGCGACACGGCACGACCCCGGATCTCGTCGGTGACCTCACGGTCGCCGATGAAGACCCTGGTGAGATCGTTGGGACGTTGCTCGAATCGAAAGGGGACGGTGGCAGCCAAGGAGCCGCTTTCGGCCACGCGATCAGGAATAAGCCCGGCCTCGAGCGCAAGGAGGGTGATGGTGCGATACATGGCCCCCGTGTCGAGGTAGGGCATGCGGAGACGCTTCGCTACCTCCCTGGCTATCGTGCTCTTGCCCGAGCCGGCCGGGCCATCGATCGCAATGATCATGCAGCTACTCCAGGCTGACCGTATCCTGGTCGGCTGCCAACGATCCCCCCAAAGCGCGGAAGCTGTCCAGGAACTCCGGGAATGAGACACCGATGCACCCCAGATTATCAATTTGCACACCCTGGAGAGAAGCCGCTCCCGCGATGGCTCCTACCATGGCAAGCCTGTGGTCGGCGAACGTCGTCACCGAGGCCGTCGTCCAGGGTTC
>JAKAHF010000031.1 GCA_021815245.1 Actinomycetes bacterium | reverse complement strand
GGCTCTGACCGGGGGCATGGCCTACGAGGCTCTCAACCACGCCGGCCATCTGCGCACGCCGCTACTTGTGGTTCTCAACGACAATGCGATGTCTATCGAGAAGAACGTCGGGGCGATGAGCACCTATCTGTCGCGGCTTCGCACCGACCCTACGCTCTCGCGTTTCAGACGCGACCTGGAGCGCCGGGTGTCGAGATTGCCGGCGATCGGCGACAGTCTTGCGGCCATGGGCACGCAGCTGAAGGACAGCATCAAAGCCGCCCTCGTCCCCGGCATGCTTTTCGAGGACCTTGGTTTCACCTATGTTGGGGTCATCGATGGCCACGACATAGAGGCGCTTCGTACAAGCATCAGACGCTCGCTGGCGGTGGAGGGACCGGTTCTGCTTCACTGCCGCACGGTCAAAGGCAAGGGGTACGCTCCGGCCGAGCAGGAACCCGACCGCTACCATGGCACGCCGCGCTTCTCGGTGACGACGGGTGAGTCGCTCGACCCCGAGGGACCGACCACCTATACGAGAGCCTTCGGTGAAGCGGTGGTGCAGCTCGCGGAGCGCGATCCGCGCATTGTGGGCATCACGGCTGCAATGGCTGCCGGCACAGGGCTGGACCTCGTGAAGGAAGCCTACCCAGACCGCTTCTTCGACGTGGGCATCGCCGAGGCGCACGCTGTCGGTTTCGCAGCGGGTCTGGCAGCCGCGGGCATGCGTCCGGTGGTGGCTATCTACTCGACGTTCCTACAGCGGGCCTATGATCAAGTGATACAGGATGTCTGCCTGCAGCGTCTGCCGGTGGTGTTCGCTGTCGACAGGGCAGGCCTGGTGGGGGCCGACGGTCCCACCCATCATGGGGCTTTCGACCTGTCGTTTCTAAGGATCATTCCCGAGTTGACAGTATTCGTTCCGAAAGATGAAGCGCAGCTTCAGCGTCTTCTTGCGACGGCGTTGTCGCTCGAAGGACCCAGCGTTATCCGCTACCCGCGATCGGCCGGCGTCGGTCTGGAACTCCCGTCGCCCATCGCACCCTACGAGGGACCTTGGGTGGAGGTTGTGCGCGAAGGCACCGATGTTCTCTTTGTATGCACCGGGCCCGTGGTGTCGCTGGCCCTCGAAGCTGCCGAGACTCTCGCCGTAGAGGGAGTTAGCGCGTCGGTCGCGGCGGTTCCCAGGGTGCATCCTCTCGAGCGAGAGATTCTCGTGCATCTCATCAGCCGACACGCGGCGGTCGTGACCGTGGAGGACAATTCGATAGCCGGCGGTTTCGGCTCGGCCGTCTTGGAGTTGATGTCCGACACGCACATCTGCGTGCCGGTGAAGAGAGTGGGGCTCCCTGACGAGTTTGTCTGCCATGGGCCGGTCTCTCAGTTGCGCCGTGACGTGTGTCTCACGAGCGACGCCCTGGTCGAGCACGCCACGAATCTGCTTCGCGAGAGCGCCGGCCGAGCCGGGTGACGGCTTTGGCGGGGGCCGATCGCAGCCGACTCGACGAGCTGCTCGTCACCCTGGGGCTCGCGGCCAATCGAAGCGTGGCCCGCGGACTCATCATGGCGGGCCAGGTGCTCGTCGATGGCAAAGTCAGCGACAAGGCGGGCACCGCTGTCTCGAGACTGGCTGACGTTGTTCTGAAGGAGCGGCCTCGCTTCGTGTCGAGAGGCGGCGAGAAGCTCGCCCACGCGCTTGCGGTGTTCGACCTCGACGTGACCGGGATGAGTGCGCTCGACGTTGGCGCGTCGACGGGCGGATTCGTCGATTGCCTTCTCCAAGCGGGGGTGGAGCGTGTGGTCGCGCTCGACGTGGGCCGTGCGCAACTCGACGGACGGCTCAGCACCGACGCCCGCGTCACCGTTCTCGACCGCATCAACGCGCGGTATCTGACGAAAGACCTATTGCCTTTCGAGCCCGGCTTGGTGACCATGGACGTGTCGTTCATCTCGATCGCCAAGGTTCTCCCCGCGGTGGTGGCCTGCGCTTCGCCGCGCTTCGCCGGGGTGATACTGGTGAAGCCACAGTTCGAGGCGGGCAGAGAGTCGGTGGGCAAGGGTGGCATCGTCAAAGACGGTGGCGTACACCGCTCGGTTCTGCTCGAGAGAGGCCGCTTCGTCATCGAGGAGCTCGATGCCGACCTCTACGGCATGTGCAGGTCGGGATTGCGGGGCACCGATGGCAATGTGGAGTTCTTCTTCCACCTGGGCCGAGGTGGAGAAAAGGGCATCGGAATTGATAGGCTGGAGTCGGTGGTGAGCGAAACCGTCGCGCAGCCGGACGCTTCGGAGGTGGGGCAGTAGCGTGAATGCAGCCATAAAGCAGATCGTGGTTCTGACGCACGGCGATTCTGGTGTCGCCCGCGACCCGCTGTCCCGAGCGCTGGCGTTTCTGAGGGAACGTGGCATCAGACTGCTGGCTCCTGAAGCCGAATGGGACAAGCATGCAGCGGTGCTCGAGAGTCACAACGCGCTACGGCTTGAGTCACCGTCGCAACTGGACCTGGTGGACCTGTGCCTCGTGCTGGGTGGCGACGGCACCATGCTCCGTGCCTTTCACCTGACCCGCGACAAGTGCATCCCCGTGGCCGGGGTCAATCTGGGACGGGTTGGTTTTCTCACCACGATCGATCCTTCGCTGCTAGAGGAGGGGATGAGCCGCCTACTCGAAGGGGATTTCAGGGAGTATCCCTTGCTGGGGCTCGAGGCGTCGGTTGGTGAGAGTCTCTTTCGTGCGACCAACGACGTGTTTGTGGGACGAGGCAAGCGCACTCATGCGTGCGCGCTCGCGCTGACGATCAACGGTGTGACGCTCTTCGAGGTGCTCTGTGACGGCGTGGTTGTGGGCACACCGGCCGGTTCATCGGCGTACAGCCTTGCGGCGGGCGGTCCGCTCCTCGGCATCTCGGTCGACGCGTACGTCATCAGCCTGGTCGCTCCTCACGCCGTGGGGGTGCGTCCTGTGGTCGCCGCTCCGGGCGACGTGCTCGAGATCATCAACATCGACGACGTCGAAGCGTCGGTGGACGTCGATGGGGATCGTGTGGCCTCTCTGGCCCCTGGGCAGATCGTCCGCATCAACACGACCCCTGGGATGACCACGCTGGCGCTCCTCGGAGGCGACAGCTTGTACCATCACTTCCGCGACCGCCTGCTCTAGGAGGTCGATGTGCTGGTCTCGCTCAGCATTCGCAACTTCGTGCTCATCGAAGACGCGGTGCTCGAATTCGAGCCCGGGCTGAACGTGCTCACGGGCGAGACCGGCGCGGGCAAGACGCTGCTCACGCGGGCGCTCGGATTGCTGATGGGTGAACGGGCGGAAGACGGGTTGGTGGGACAGTCCGGATCTGATGCCGTCATCCAGGCGGTATTCGAACTCAGTGAGCCGGATGTGGCGCAGATGCCCGAGCAGGTGCGGGATCTGCTGGGCGAACCGCCGCCGACCGATCTGATCGTCACCCGCAGGCTCGGTCGCGAGGGGCGTAATCGCTGCTACATCAACGACTCCGCGGTTACATTGGCCGCGTTGGGCGGAGTGGTCGGGGGACTGCTCTCGTTCGCCGGGCAGCACGAATACCGGCGGCTGCTCGACCCCACGTATCAGCTTGAGGTGCTCGATCAGTGGGCGGGGACCGAAGTCTCCCGACTCGCGGACGCATACCGCGAAGCCTTCGCCGGCGCTCGGCAGGCCGCGAAACGCCTGGCCGAGGTGCGCCTCACTGAGGATGCGCGCTCGCGCGAGATCGAGCTGCTCCGCTTCGAGGTGCGCGAACTGGGAGACGCCCACCTGTCTGTCGAAGAAGAGGACTCGCTCGTCTCCGAGCAACGTCTGCTCGCTAGGGCCGAGGATGTGGTGAGAAACACGGCGGCAGCGGGTAGCGAACTGCGGGGCGATGGTTCGGCGCCCGACGAGGCGCCCGACGCCGCCACCCTGGTGTCGAGGGCGGCTGCGCAACTGTCCATGCTGGACGGTGTCGACCCGGCGCTCGACCGCATGTGTACCACACTGACCGAGTTGCAGTATCAGCTCGTCGACATCGCCCGAGAGCTCCATGGGTATTCGGAGCGAGTCGCAGTCGACCCCGAGCGACTCGAAGCCGTGAGCGCCCGGCTGCGGATCTATACAGATCTCGGACGCAAGTACGGTGGAACGACCGAGGCCGCGGTCGAGAGGCTCTTGCGGGCGACTGAGCGACTGCGGAGTCTGGAATCGTCCGAAGAAGACCTTGAGAAGCTCGAAGAGGCGCGCGCCGCGCATGCTGCGCGCGCGCTGGAGTTGGCGGCTCGATTGGAGCAATGCCGGCGGAAGGCAGCACCACTTCTGGAGCAGGCCGTCGACGCCCAGTTGGCCGATCTCGGCATGCCTTCGGCGGCCCTTAGGGTCGCAATACGCAGCCGGGACGACTGGGAGGGGCTGCGCGAAAGCGGTGGCGACGAGGTGGAGTTCCTGCTTGTCGCTAATGCCGGTCAGGAACCTCGCAGTCTTGCCCGCACGGCATCGGGGGGAGAGTTGTCGCGGGTGCTGCTTGGCATCAAATGCGCTCTGGCCGGGGTGGGGGGCAATGAGACGCTCGTCTTCGACGAGATCGACGCGGGCATCGGCGGTCGCACCGCCGTGGCGGTGGCGAACAAGCTTCGTGAGCTGGGAGAGACCTCGCAGGTGGTCGTCATCACCCATCTGGCTCAAGTGGCCGCGGTGGCCCGATGCCACTATGTGATCGACAAGGTCAACGTCGATGCGGTGGCGGTCACGCGCCTGACGCGCATGACTGAAGAGATGGCAGTGGCTGAACTCTGCCGAATGCTGGGTGGCACGCCCGAGGACGCGGAGGCCATGGCGCATGCGCGGCAACTCCGCGACAGGGCGGCGAGCGGCCTGCTAGACTAGGTGAGGCGCGGGCTCGTTCGTGTCCGTCGAAAGACGGGATGTCAGTGGCCATGCGCCGCCCGGCAATGAAAACCAGAGCGGCGAGGGAGAGCATGGCTAAGCATATCTTTGTGACAGGTGGCGTTGTTTCTTCGCTTGGCAAAGGCATAACCGCCGCGTCACTCGGGTGCCTCCTCAAGAGCCGCGGCCTTCGAGTGCTGATCCAGAAGTTCGATCCCTACATCAACGTCGATCCTGGCACCATGAGCCCCTTCCAGCACGGAGAGGTGTTCGTCACCGACGACGGCGCCGAGACCGACCTGGATCTGGGGCACTACGAGCGTTTCATCGACGTGGACCTCACCCGCGATTCGAACGTCACCTCGGGTTCGGTGTACTACGAGGTCATCCGCAAGGAGCGTCGCGGAGACTACTTGGGCGGCACCGTCCAGGTGATCCCTCACATCACCAACGAGATCAAAGAGCGGGTGGCCCGCGTCGCTCGGATGCCTAACGTCGACGTGGTCATCACCGAGATCGGTGGCACGGTCGGCGACATCGAAAGCCTTCCGTTTCTGGAGGCCATACGGCAGTTCCGCAACGACATCGGCCGGCGCAACGTCATCTACATCCACGTGACGCTGATCCCGTTCATCGGGACGTCGGGAGAGTTGAAGACCAAGCCGACCCAGCACAGTGTCGCCGAACTGCGCAGCATCGGTATTCAACCTGACATCATCGTGTGCCGGTCCGATCGAGCCATCAGTTCGGAACTGAAGGCCAAGATCGCTCTCTTCACCGATGTCGAGGCGAGGGCAGTCATCAGTTGTGTGGATGCGCCTCACCTCTACTACGTACCTCTGAATCTGCGCGATGAGGGACTCGACCGCCTGGTGGTCGAGCGCCTAGGCCTCGAGCCGGAACCCCCCCAGCTCGACGAGTGGATCTCGCTCGTCGAACGACTCAAATCGGCGACGGGCACCGTGCGCATAGCCCTGGTTGGAAAGTACGTGCAATTGCGCGACGCGTATCTCAGCGTCATCGAGGCTCTTCGCCATGCCGCCATCTATCACGGTCGCAACCTTGACCTCATCTGGGTCGACGCTGAGACCCTCAAGGAAGACGAGATCAGAGCCCGCCTCGAGGAAGCCGACGGCATCCTTGTGCCGGGTGGCTTTGGGGTGCGGGGTATCGAGGGCAAGATACTCTCGGTCAAGTACTCGCGCGAGAATGGGGTGCCGTTCCTCGGATTGTGCCTTGGTCTGCAGGTAGCGGTGGCGGAGTTCGCCCGCAATGTCGCCGGCATGACCGATGCCAACTCCACCGAGTTCGATCCCTCGACGCGGTTCCCGGTGATCGATCTGCTCCCCGAACAGAACAGCGTGTCAGATATGGGCGGCACGATGAGGCTGGGCGCTTCGCCCACCAAGCTCGCCCC
Source organism: Actinomycetes bacterium (assembly GCA_021815245.1). The sequence goes on along the minus strand of JAKAHF010000031.1, from coordinate 3,932 downwards.
CGGCACCAGAGCCGGGACGGCCTACGGCAGTGAACTGGTGAGCGAGCGTCACCGGCACCGCTATGAGGTCAACAACGTGTTCAGGAACCGTCTGGTCGAGGCCGGACTCGTGGTCAGCGGCACCACTCCCGACGGCAATCTCGTGGAGATCATCGAAGTCGCCGATCATCCGTGGTTCGTCGGCTGCCAGTTCCATCCGGAGTTCAAGAGCCGGCCCATCAGGCCCCATCCGCTGTTCCGTGACTTCGTGGGCGCCGCGATCAACTATCGCACCCAGACCACGGCGGCATCCCTTGGGGAGCAGCAGGCGTGAGTACACTGCCGAAACCGTCGCGTGAGCGGCTGACCGAGCTCTTCCTGCTGTTGGCGAGTCTGCCGAGTCCTCCTCGTCACGAGCGCCGTGTCGCCGACGCCATCACGGCGTATCTTGCCGGACTCGGCGTCTCCACGCACGAAGACAAGACCGGCGAGGTCATCGGGGGCGACGCGGGCAACCTCTGGTGCACAGTCCAGGGAGTCGATGCTGAACCGTGGGTCGCGTTCGGGGCCCATATGGATACCGTGACGCCGACCGATTCGATCGAGCCCTACTTGGACGCTGAGGGAGTGTTCCGCAACCGGAGGCCTACGATCCTCGGGGCCGACGACAAGGCCGCCTTGGCGGCGATGCTCCATGCGACCGAGCTTCTGCGCAGCTCGGGAGTCCCGTTTCCGACGTACGAGATGTTCTTCTCGGTGTCGGAGGAGACCGGGCTTCTCGGCATCAAACACCTGGCAGATGATGTGCTTGCGAGCCCCGTTGGCGTCGTACTCGACGCGAGCGGACCGGTCGGTGGCATCGTGCACAAGGCACCGAGCATGATGGTCCTGCACGCTACGTTCAGGGGCCGCGCCGCCCATGCGGGCGTGGAGCCCGAGAGGGGCCGTAGCGCCATCCAGTCTGCCGGTAAGGCCATCGCGGCTATGCCGCTCGGTCGCCTCGACAAAGAAACAAGCGCCAATATCGGTGTGATCCGAGGCGGCGTAGCGACCAACATCGTCGCCGAGCAGTGTCACATCGATGGAGAGTGTCGCGGTCATGACGAGTCGCGCCTCGCCGAGGTGGCGGGAGCGATGGTCGATGCGGTGCAACACGCGGCCGCGGAGACGGGCATCGATGTCGACGTCGATCTGTCTCACGAGTTTCGGGCCTTCTCGCTCAACGGGCGCTCACCAGCGATCCGGTTGGCGAAAGCGGCGGTAGAGGCCCTCGGTCTCGAGCCACGCATGATCACCGCCGGGGGTGGCTCTGACGCGAATGTTCTGAACGCGCGGGGTCTGCCCACGATAAATGTGACCATAGGTTGCATGCACGCCCACAGTTCCGAGGAGCACGTGGCCCTGGACGATCTCGAGCGCCTGTGCAGCCTCGTGCTCCAGCTTGTGTCCCTGGCGCCGCAGTTCGCGCCCAAAGGGAAAGAAGCGGTGCCCGGGTCGTGAGCGAAGAGCGTTCCTTGCTGCCTGGCCAGAAGGACCCCCGACACCTGCCGGAGATCACAAGCACACGGCGAGTGCACGAAGGAGCGATCGTCGGTCTGAGCGTCGACGAGATTGAGCTCGACGGAGGGCGCATCGTTTCTCGCGAAGTGCTGAGCCATCCGGGTGCGGTCGTTGTCGCTGCACTCGACGCCGAGGACTGCCTGTACCTTGTCGATCAATACCGGCATCCCGCACGACGCTACCTTCTCGAGCTACCCGCGGGTTGCCTCGAGATCGGGGAGGAGCCGCTCGAGACGGCCAAACGGGAGCTTCGCGAGGAAGTGGGTCTCGAGGCCGCGGACTGGAGCCACATCGGCACGTTCTACTCTTCCCCGGGATTCGCCGACGAGATCCTGTACGCCTTCCTGGCTCGTGACCTCACGGCTGTCGGAACGGACCCCGACGAAGATGAAGATCTGGGCCTGGTGAGGTATCCCCTCGGGACTCTTCTTGCCGAACTCGATAGGATCCAAGATGCCAAGACCCTGGCAACATTGCTCCTAGTGGCCGAGAAGACCGGTCTGCTCCCAATAGGGGGAAAGTGAAGGGCTGCCGCCATGAGAATCGGGGTACCCACCGAGATCCGTGAAGACGAGTATCGCGTCGCACTGACACCAGCGGGCACGAAGGAGCTCACGTCGAGGGGTCACGACGTTCTCGTACAGCGCGGGGCCGGAGACGGCTCCTTCTTCGCCGACGACGCCTACGTCGCCGCCGGCGCGCGCATAGTCCCCAACGCCGAATCGGTGTTCGAGCAGTCTGAACTCATCGTCAAGGTCAAGGAACCACTCGAAAGCGAATACCGCCGTCTCGAATCACGGCATATCCTGTTCACGTACCTTCATCTTGCGCCCGACCCCGAGCTGACCTCGGCGCTCATAGCCAGTCGCGCGACCTGCCTCGCGTACGAGACGGTGGAGACCGCCGACGGGCGCAAGCCGCTCCTTCGGCCCATGAGTGAGATAGCGGGGCGGCTGGCTCCGCAAGTGGGCGCCTACTTTCTCAGTCGCATGAGCGGCGGCAAAGGCAAGCTTCTGGGCGGGCCGACCGGAGTGAAGCCGTCCAACGTGGTGATCCTCGGAGCGGGCATAGCCGGTGTGAACGCGGCTGCCATAGCCGTGGGAATGGGAGCTTGTACGATGCTCCTCGACATCGACAGTGAAGCGCTGCTCGCCGCGCAGCGGCAGGTGCCCGAAGTGCACACCCTGCAGAGCGACCAGCTCACCATAGAGGCTGAGGTCGCCAACGCCGACGTGCTGATCGGGGCCATCCTCGTGTCGGGGGCGAAGACCCCCGTAGTCGTGCGCGAGGACACCGTGAGAAGCATGCAGCCGGGTTCGGTCATCGTCGACCTCTCTGTCGATCAGGGGGGCTGCATCGAGACCTCGCGTCTGACGACACACCGTGAGCCGACTTTTGTGAAGCACGGCGTGATCCACTACTGCGTCGACAATATGGCGGGTGTGGTGCCCATCACATCTACCGTGGCGCTCACCAACGTGACGCTGCAGTACATTCTCGAGGTCGCCGAGAAGGGAGTGGTGAGCGCCGCCCGCGCCGATGCCCGCATAGCCCGCGGTATCAACGTCATGGAGGGCAAAGTCACCCGCAAGGAGATTGCCGCCGCCACCGGGAATCCCTACTTCCCGCTCGAGTACGTTCTGCCGATCGAATATACGTAGCCGGGGCTTTCTCATGCCACCTGCGTTCGAGGAACCCGCGCTCAGCGAGCATCTGCGGTCCCTGAGGCTCGAGAAGGGCTTGGCGGAACGCACGATCGAGTCATACCGGCGCGATCTACTGCAGTATCAGGAGTTCTTGCACGTGCGGGCGCTCACGCTGCTTGGGGCGCAACCGGGTGATGTGAGGGACTTTCTTGCTCAGGGAGAATGGAGGCCCGCGACCCGGGCCCGCAAGTCGGCCGCGATTAGGTCGTTCTACCGTGCCGCCGTGCTGGCCGGGCACGTCGAGTCCGACCCATCTCGGAGCCTGGCCGGCACTCGCCTCGAGTCGAATCTGCCGCAGACACTCACCATCGAGGAGGTGGACAGGCTTCTGGCCTGTCCCAAGGCAGATCCACGCGGCCTTCGCGACCGGGCTTTGCTCGAGACCCTCTACGGCGCAGGTCTGCGGGCCTCGGAAGCCCTCGATCTGCGCCTGCAGGACATCGACCTCGATGTCGGCTTCGTGCGCACCATCGGCAAGGGTGACAAGGAACGGGTGGTTCCGCTGGGGCGCAAAGCCGTCGAGGCTTTGCGCGCCTACAATCAGCGAGGCCGGCCCTTTCTCGGGGGGGCCGGCACCCTCAAAGCCCCCGAGTTGTTTCTCAACAACAGGGGGCGCAGGCTGTCACGTCAGGGCCTGCACCAGATCGTCAAACGCTATGCGCGCCAAGCGAAGTTGCCAGAAGACAT
>JAKAHF010000030.1 GCA_021815245.1 Actinomycetes bacterium | reverse complement strand
AGCCTGGTCAGCGAGACCAGCAAAGGCACCAAGATATTCTCGCTCGTGGGCAAGGTCGTGAACACGGGGCTGGTCGAGGTTCCCATGGGTACGACGCTCCGCACGCTGGTGTTCGACGTGGGCGGCGGCATACCCGACGGCCGGAGGCTCAAGGCGGTGCAGACGGGCGGTCCGTCGGGCGGGGTGATCCCCGAGTCGCTCCTCGATGTGCCCGTCGGCTTCGATGAGCTCGACGCGGCCGGATCGATGATGGGCTCGGGCGGCATGATCGTCATGGACGAAGACACCTGCATGGTCGACACCGCCCGTTACTACATGAATTTCCTCGCGGAAGAATCGTGCGGCAAGTGCGTGCCGTGCCGCGAGGGCATACACCAGATGCTGAAGGTGCTCAACCGCATTTGTGCCGGTGACGGCCGACAAGGCGATGTTGAGCTGCTCGAGGAGATAGCCGAGGTTCTGAGTGACTTCTCGCTCTGTGCTCTGGGGGCGACCGCCGCCAATCCGGTTCTCAGCACCATCAGGCACTTCCTTGACGAGTACCAGGCCCACATTGACGACAAGGTCTGTCCGGCCCGAGTGTGCAAAGCCCTCATCTCATACGAGATCAAGCCCGGCCGGTGCCGGGGCTGCATGATCTGCCTCAAGAACTGTCCCGCCGGAGCGATAGTCGGAACGCGCAATGAGCCGCACGTCATCGACCCCGACCTCTGCACCAGGTGCGGCGTTTGTCTCGAGGTCTGTCCGACGCGCTACCAGGCCGTGGAGAAGACCAGCGGTGAGTATCGACCCGAACCGGCGGGCGTCGGCGCGGCGGGCGCGAAGGGGGCGAGCGGCGATGCGTGAAGAAGTGATCCTGACCATCAACGGGACGAAAGTCATGGCCGCCGAAGGCATGACTCTTCTCCAGGCGGCCCGAAGCGCGGGCATCGATATTCCCACCCTCTGCGAACACAGTGTGCTGAGTGAGGCGGGCGTGTGCCGCCTCTGCACGGTGGAGATCTCCAAAGGAGGTCGTCCTCGTTTGGTGGCCTCGTGCGTCTACCCCGTGGAGCAGGGGCTCGAAGTACAGACCGAGTCACCCCGGGTCGTCAAGGGCCGCAAGTTGATACTGGAGCTACTCTTGGCCAAGGCCCCTGGGGTGCAGGTACTACAGGAGTACGGAGCCAGATACGGCGTCGAGGCGGACAAGTTCGCGTGTGAACCTGATTTCTGCATCCTGTGTGGATTGTGCGTTCGCTACTGCGCCGAAGCGAAGCGAAAGAACGCCATCGGGTTCGTTGGACGAGGGGTTTCGAGGCAAGTGATGTTTCAGCCGGAGATAGCCGCGCAGGAGTGCGCCCAGTGCGGAGAATGCTTCGCCATATGTCCCACCGGTGTCTTGCCGTCGAACTACGGTGTGGCCCGGGTGCCCCATCTCAAGTGGCCACGCAACCCGTTCGCGCGCTGAGTCACAGAGTCGGGGTAGCTGAGGCTTCCGAAGCCCAGTCTGGCGCCCGTGACGACGTCCCGCTGAGGTCCGCCAGTGTGGTGCGATCGAACACCTCGTTGACCGCCGCGGTCACCCTGCACCAGAGCGGATTGGCCGGACATGTCTCCACTCGTGAGCAACTCTCAGGATGGCTGGTGCAGTACGACAGCTCGAACGGGCCTTCGGTGATGTCGAGCACCTCTCGAACGGTGATGTCCTCGGGGGGCCGAGCGAGCATGAACCCGCCCTCTTTGCCCCGGACGCTCTTGACGATGCCCGCGTTCGTCAATCCGCCCATGAGCTGCTGTATGTATCCGGGAGAGATGCTCTCCGCCGCGCCTATCTCTTGCTTCGTTACGATACGGCCGGGTGACTTGGCTAGGAACGCCAGGATCCGGATCGTGTGATGGCCCTTCGTGGACATCCGCATCATCGAGTTGACCGCCAACCTTGGTGACTTTCGCAGAAAGTAAGTTAGCACACACGCACCAGGCTTCTCTCGGGCGGCCGAGCCGGCACGTGCCCCAAAAGGGCAGAAACGCCTTTCTACCTTCTTGTCATATGGCGCGCCATACGTCCTGAACTGTGCCCGAGCAACACTCGGACAAGCCAGATCGCCAGACCCAAGGCGAGCACCGACACGCCGAGCAGCGTCGAACTTCGATCGAAGGTGAGAAACGGTCCCCCATCCTCGACGTATCCGATCACGCTGTCAACCAGCCACATGAGGGTGGCGCCCCAGAAGAGGAGACTGAGAAAGCCAAGCCTCAGCCTATCTTTGGGCAGGCCGACGCGCCAGAGGATGCTGGCGATGATGGCCGCGACGGCTGTGATCAGGAGCCACATGGGGTCTCGTTGCCCGTGACATCAGGCACGCGGACGGCCCTGGTCCTGATCTCGGCCACTCCCACCATGATGCCCCACACGACCAGCACGGCCGCGGTCATGCTGCCACCGTATATGGCGATCTCGCGAAGCATGACGCCTGTCGCTTCGGGATTCTGTAGAGCGGTGAGGAACGGAGGCCGCAGAGTAACTTCTCCGTGCCAGAGATGCTCGAGCGCGAGAAGAATCGTGCCGCCCCACAGCATTGTGTTGAGCCAACGCAGCCTCTGAGTCCACTTGCCCATGTTGTGCGAGCCGTGGTTCTCCGACGTCGCATCCTCTTTCTTCCTCGCGATTTTCTGCGCGACTGTGGTAACGACTGCCACTGCGGCGGGGGCGACGAAACAGGCCATGATCGGACCTCCTCGAGGAGTACGACAAGGTGCTATTGCAACAAGTTGCATCCTACCAGGCAATAGGATGCGGGTCAACTGGGTGCAGCCTGCCGGGCAGCCTCCTACCGGGCCGTTCGTCCTCCACATTTGGAGCACAGTCCGTGGATGGTGAGGTGCCTCAGGTCGGCCGTGAACTCGTATCTCTCACTCAGAATGCGCGCCAAAGCGGTGGACAACTCCTCGGAGGCCTCTAGCTCCTGTCCGCACTTGCTGCAGATCAAATGGTGGTGGTGACCCTTCTCGGCGTGGTGGTAGCAGACGGTGTCTCCCGCCGACTCACTCTGGGTCACCAAGCCGAGGTTGTTCAGCAAGTCCAGCGTGCGATACACGGTCGACCTGTTCACGAACGGGTATCTGATCTTGACGCGCTCGAAGATCTCAGGAGCCGTGATGTGATCCTCCGCCTCGTGAAGTATCTCCAGCACCATGAGGCGCTGCGGTGTCAAGCGATAGCCCATCTGTCTCAAGATCTCGTGGCAGCTCATGTCTCGATCTCCTGTTTGCTACACATGCCACCGAGCTGTGTAAGCTCGACAGATCTTCTCCAGCATGGCTTCGTACTCTCCGTCCACATCGATACCGAGCTGGTTGTCTCGCGCAATGCGAGGAGGATTGACATTGTCTATGTAGACCGGCACCAGGAGCACGTGGTCGTAGGCAACGAGGTCGGTGCGGGCTGGCGGACGTGTCGGCAGTTCCCGGAACTTTTCGACGGTCTGAGCCGGCTCGGCGGGCCTGTTGTGACTAACGGCAAAGGGGAATTCCTCCCAGAGCGAAGCGTCACCAGTCGAAAGACGCGGCAGCACCTGTGATTCGAAATCCCCGTTCACGGCTGCAACGAATGGCTTGACCTTGTCGGGCACGTTGAGTACGTGCTCACAAAGCCCCACGAGCACTGTCGCCACCAAGACGGCATCCGGCCTGTTCCTATGCAGAACGCCCACGAGATCGCTCAGATCGTCGTAGCGGTTGGTCCGGTTGCGATGGGCGGTGATCACGGACTTGTTCTCGATGCACAGACGCAGACGTGCCAGGTCCGGCTGGCCATGCTCGCGGTCGGGCTCAGCGACTACCAAGTCGAGCTTGCGCGACCTTCCGGCGGGCGAGGGCAGGTCCAGCCACTCCTTGACGCGCCCGTCGGCGGAGTCGGTAGCGAAGGGTTCACACGCCGCGCGTAGGTCGCGCAGGATGCCGCGACTGATGGCTGCTGAATGGTCCTCCAGGCGGTGATTGTGAAAGCCACGTTCTTCGATCCTTCGAATGAGGTCCGCGTATGCGGTGTTCATCTGGGCGCCGCTTCGATCATGGTGTTCTCCTTGTTCGCGGAACGGACCGGGACCCGGGGAGTCACGGAACGAGGCAGACGACACTCCGCTGAGAGTTCGCGCACGACCGAGTCTGGAAGCGGCATGCGTTGGAGCACATGACTCTGTAGACGGAGATAGCCCTGCGCCGCACGCTGGCAGTTCTCGTTCAGCCAATGGTGCGCCTCTGGAGATTCCAGGTAGTTCAGCAGCACCCGCAACGTGTGCCCGTCACGTGGCACCAGATAGTAGACCGAGTGTCGCGGCACTATGTCGCCAGTCCAGTCGACCCAGAACTGGGGCGTCGCACCGATATCCTTAAAGAGTATCTTGGGCCGAAGTATCTCCGGCAACACGAGCGCATCGTGGAACGCGTACCAGGGCTTGTGTCGAACACACGAACGGGCCAGCAGTCGCTGCTCGATATCGTTCCGGCCAAGGTACTGTCCTAGTGCTCCGAGTTCTTCTTCGGGAAGCAGTCGCCCGTTGCTGTCATAGGGCATCAGCATCACATTGCGGCGCTTCAGTCCGCACGACCCTGGTGCTAGTTCTCGGCCTGAGATCGTGGGCCGGGCGAAGGGTCGCAGGTCCGGTGGCAGTCCCTCCTCCGGGCATACGAACACCTGGTCGGCTCCCGTGGCCACCCCGCAACTGATACGCACACAGGCGTCGGCGAGGGTCATTCCGCCGGTCCGCTTCTCGGAGGTTCCGAGCTGCGGAAGCCACGAACCCTCGCCCTGAGGTAGACTCACCTCAAGACTGCGCCCATCTCGGCGCACCACGTGGGTCTTGCCCGGCGGGACGTTGCGGATTGTCGTGATGGTGGGGTAGGTCACGAGATCTCCGAACGTGTTCTCGGGAACGAGATCTATCGTCTCCACGTGACGGGCCGATAGGAGGCCCCGTAGCGGACCGGCGCTGTCGACGTACAAGTACTTCTCCGGCGTGATAAACACCAACCGCCCACCTGGGGCAAGTGCGGCAAGCGCCTGCTCGTAGAAGAGCATATACAGGTCGAACCGGCCGCGGGCCGTCACGAAGCGCGCCCGGTACTGCTGCTTCTCGTTCTCCGACAACCCCGTTATGGCGACATATGGGGGGTTGCCGACAATGAAGTCGTACCCGTGGTGATTGCTGAGTAGGAAGTCTGCCTGGACGATCTCCACTGCTGGTTTGTCGCCGAACTTGTGATGGAGCGAGGCCACATGCCGGGGGTCGGACTCGACACCGGTGATGCGCGGCACTGCGCAACCGTGAATAGCGCACCAACGCAGGATGCCCTCGATGAAAGCTCCGGTGCCACTGCCGGGGTCGAGCACGCGATCGTGCGCTCGAGGCTGCCGCTCGTGGAACAGTACCCCGATCATGCGGTCGACGGTCTCAGGTGGTGTCGGAACAAATCCCTTCATGATGTGTCCATCGTACACGACGGCCCGGACAGGACAGCAAGCGAGTGCCTCCTTCACAAGGGACAGGGCGCCCAGCGGAGTTCCGAGAGACCGACCAGGCCGAATACCTCGTCACCCACGTCAGCGCGTCAGCATCCCCTGCTCTTTGAACCAACCGACCGTGTCTTCGAGGGTCTGGCGGAGGGGCCGCGGTGAGTAGCCAAGTTCCTCGGCGGCCTTCTGGTACGACATCTCGCAGTTCGATGAGATCACGTGCAGCGAGTAGGTGGTGAAGAGCGGCCGCTGCTTCACGACCTTGTAGTACAGCGGGATCAATGGGGCGACCGCGCGCACCAGGCCGATCGGCAGGTGCACGCGTGGCTTCGGCGTACCCGACAACTGCTCGAGTATGTCGAACAGCTCGGGCACCGAGATCTCGCTACCGGTCAGCAGATAGCCCTCACCGTTGCGCCCCCGCTCGAAGGCCCCGACCAGCCCGGCGGCCACATCGCGGCTGTCGACGAAGTTGTAGCGCCCGTCCACGGTCGCGGGGATCTTGCCTCGGCAGGCATCGACGATGAACTCCCCGGTCTCGGAGGGCCGGTGGTCGTACGGCCCGATGATGCCCGAGGGGTAGACGATCACGGCGTCGAGTCCCTCGCCAGCAGCGGCCTTGACCAACAGGGTCGCCTCGGCTTTGCTCTTGCCGTAATTGCCGATCGTGCGCTCGGGGTCGATGGGCGTGCTCTCGTCGGTGCAGGTGCCGAAGGGTGGCTCGATGAAAGCGTGAATCGAGCTGCAGTGCACCAGCCGGCGCACGCCCGCGGCCCGGCAGGCCGCGATGACATTGCGCGTGCCCTCGACATTGACTTCGCGCAGACGCTCGAGCTTCTCCTTGGTGATGGTGATCAGGCCGGCCAGATGAAAGACCGCGTCGGCGCCTGCGAAAGCGGCCTTCAGCGAATCGAGATCGCGAGTGTCACCCCGCACCACTTCGACGTCGAAGCCGGCGAGGCACGAGAGGTCGCGCCCCGGGCGCACGAGCACCCGGACAGGACCCATACCGCGATCGGCGAGGGCGTGCAAGAGGGCGTTGCCAACCAGGCCGGTGGCTCCGGTCACGACGATCATCGATTCCTCCCCTTTGGAGCGCCGAACAGTCGCTGCTTCATCAGGGGCCATCATACCTGGGCCATGGTGTCGAAGCATGAGAGACGCCGTCGCGGGTGCGGGCGGCCGGCATTCCGGAGGTCATTACTTAGCAATAGAGAATGGCGATGTAAATACTTGACAAACCGCGCCGCCATTCCTTAGCATATGGTGGCTGACAGCGCGGCTCACGCGACGAGACGGGAGAACCGAGTGAACAAGATCATCGTGAACAAAGAGCTCTGCAAGGGCTGTAAGGATTGCTTCAAGGCCTGCTTCATCGACGTCATCAAGTGGGACGCGCAGACCAAGAAACCCATCATCGCCTATCCGGAAGAGTGCGTGCAGTGCATGTACTGTGAGCTGAATTGCCCTGAGCGCGCGATCAAAGTGATCCCCGACTACGCGTCGTACCTGTTCCCCCGCGAAAACATCATCTGACAAGGAGCACCGATCATGACTGAACGTTTCGATACGGACGTCCTTGTCGTCGGAGGCAGCCTCGCCGGTCTCGCCGCGGCCATCACCGCGAAGGAGCAGAATCCCGCGCTGGGCGTGACCATCGTCGAGAAGTACACGAGCGGCTACTCAGGCAAGGCCAACCGCGGAGCCGGCATCATCCTTCTGCTGGGCGGCTACACTCCCGAGGAGTTCGCACAGTTCTACATGAAGCACATCGGTCTGTACCTCAACAATCAGACCACGTTGCTCAAGTACGCGAGCTACCTCAACGAGAGCGTCGCGCTGATCGACAAGTGGTCGGGCGGCAAGATCGACAAGTTCGACGACGGGTCCTACCGCACGCTCAAATGGGCGTCGAAGGTGGTGGGCAAGAAGGAAGACGGCAAGCCCGTCTTCGACCAGGACAATCCCTATCCGTGGACCCTGGCCGCCATCGAGCTCGACTACATCCGTAACGTGCGCCGCTACGCCCGCAAGTTGGGCATCACCTTCATCGACCGGGTCGGCATGGTCGATCTGTTGACCGACGACGACAAAGCGGCCGGCATCGTCGGCTACAACATCGACGACGGCAAGCAATACGTCTTCGGGGCCAAGTCGGTGGTGCTCGCTTGCGGCAACCAGAGCTGGCGGGTCATGCCCATGTGGTCTGCCGCGCGGGGTGAGGGCATCGCGGCAGCGTTCCGGGCGGGTGCCAAGTTCGCCAACTGCGAATTCGCCCCCTTCTACAATTGGACCTCGCTCGAGCACTTCGAGTCGGACATGGGCGTGGAGTACGCGCTCTACAACGACAAGGGTGAGAACTTCGGCGTGAAGACCGTCAAGCCGGTCCACACCGACATCAACGCTGAGAGCCTTGCCGAGTACTACAAGCAGGCCAAAGCCGGCAACGGGCCGATGCACTACCACGACGACGAGAATCCGCTCAACCCTTACACCCACTCGATGCTCGCTTCTGACGCCTGGTACAACCGGCCCTATTCCGACCGGTTCTGGGGCTACCTCTTCTTCAACGCCTTCTCGCAGAAGACCAACGATCTCGTCGTGCCCGGTCTGGTGGGTGAATTCAACCCGCTGTGGGTCGACGACAACATGGCGACCAGCATCCCCGGCTTGTTCGCGGCCGGCGATATCTGTGTCGGTGGTTCGCGGGCCTGGGGCGCCGTGGCTCAGCCGGGACGCCATCGCGGCTCAGGCCTCGCGTTCGCCACGTTTTCGGGCCGGGTGGCCGGGCCCTCGGCGGCCGACTATGCGGGTGGAGCGAGCGCTGCCGCCGTGTCGGTCGACCAGATCGCGGCGACCGATGCCCGCTTCATGGCTCCGGCGAAGAGCGCGGGCAGCATGAAGACCATGGAGATGGTCGCCGAGATCCAGAAGGTCATGCAGCCGCTCGGCAACAGCCTCTACCGGGAGGAGGGCCGCATGAAGGCCGCCCTCGCCAGGGTCGAGGAACTCAAAGCCATGATGCCGCGGGTCAAGGCCGACGATCCTCATCACCTTTTCGGCGCCAACGAGCTGCACGCCGAGCTGCTCTGCTCGGAGATGTTCTTCAAGGCTTCGCTCGAGCGCAAGGAGACGCTCGGCTGGTTCATTCGCGAGGACTATCCGCAGGCGAGCGACAACCTGGAATGGGTGCTGGTGGAAAACAAAGGCGGGCAGGTAGCGGTCAGCAAGCAACCCGTGCCGCTCGAAGCCTACCCTTTCAAGCCCTGATCTTGGCCGCCGACTTCACGGAGGATATGACAATGGCACACGACGCACCGAGCAAGCCCGAACTGCGGGCGCTGCGCCCCGACGAGCAGGCTCTCAGCTACTCCAAGTACTACAACCGGCCGGTCGCCCCGCCCAACCCGAAGCTCATGGGCATCCTCAGCCAGGGCCCCATGGACCCGGAAAAGGCCCTGCCCTTCGAACGCCTGAACGATCTACTCGACCCGGGCTATCACGAGGTCGAGACCGGCTACTGCATCTTGCCCAACGGGGCCGGCTACGTGGCGGTGAACAACGTCTTCCCCGGCTGCACCGTGGAGATGATGCAGTGGTGGTTCGCCTGGCATGCGGCGGGCCCGGGCCTGCGCTACTCCATCTGGTTCCCGCCGGGTCACACGACCATCGCCGTGAACGACACCGACCGGGCGAAGCTGCTCGATCCCAACGTCCCGTTGGCCGAGAAGTCGCAGAATGTCGACCACTTCGTTGTCGAAGACGTGGGTGGCGGCCAAGAGGACATCATCATCAGCTTCCTCGACCCCGCGACCATCGGCTTCGACATGACCCGCTTCCACAACCCCAACGTGGCCGCGGTCTTCGGCGGCTTCGGCGTGTCGGAGCCCCGGGACGGGCACATGGGCAAATCGCCCGCCATCATGGTGCACTTCTGCCGCGAGATCGAGGGCGGCGTCGAATTCCGCACCCGTTTCTGGATGGGCTACCGCATCAACCAGGGCAAGGGCATGTGCGTGCTGCCTCCCTGGGTGCGCCTGCCCATCGAGGCTCCCATGGGACTCGCGTTCCACAACGTGCTCGAATACTCGAACCTGGCGTCGTTCCTGCCCCAGATCTACGCGGAGGAGGGACCCGAGGTTCGCTGATAGCATTGGGTGTCGCACCGACGGTGCACTGGCGACACGCGAGTCGGAGGTGATCTCCCATGCCCGAGGCCATAGGCAACACCGGTGAGCGACTCTTCGCGGAGCGGTCCGCGCGTTTGAGGGAGGCGGTCGCCTGCGGCACTCCCGATCGTGTGCCGGTCTCCCTGGTGATGGACACGTTCGCGGCGCGGACCATGGGCGTGACAATCGCGGCGTTCGCTTCGGACCCTGACGTGGCCGGGGCCGCGATGGTGGCCACTATGGAGAAGCTCGGCGACGTCGACGCCGTGGAGCAGCCTACGTCCACGCCGGCGATGGCGGGCTTCCTCTGGCTGGCTCCCATGAAGCTGCCTGGCCGCGATCTGCCCGAGGACAGCATCTGGCAGATGGACGAACAGGTGCGCGTCCAACCGGAGGACTACGACCGTATCCTCGACAGGGGGTGGACGGCTTGGTTCGGCGACTACGCGCAGAAGTACCTGCGCGATGCGCTGGATACGGCCCCGACCGCTGGAGCCGCGCGTGCCCGTTGGACGCCGGAGCACGAGAAGCGAGGTTACGTGGTCTTCGCGCCCGGGGTGCTCGACCATCCCTACGAGCATCTGTGCGGAGGCCGAACCGTCAAGGAGTTCACGCTCGATCTCTTCAAGA
>JAKAHF010000029.1:4332-10297 GCA_021815245.1 Actinomycetes bacterium | reverse complement strand
TTTCTACCTGGCAGCGATGGCGACAAGACCGTCTATCGGGCGGTTATGCCGCCGTCGATGGGCAGGCACTGCCCGGTGATGAAATTGGCGGTGTCGGAGCACAGCCACACGACCGCTTCGGCCATGTCCTCGGGGTAGGCGAGCCGATGCAGCGGCACGTCGTTCTCCATGTTGTCCTTCACGTCGGGCACGGCCGTGGTCAGGTAGTCGAACAGCAGCGTGTTCATGGTGGGCCCGGGCAGAATGGCGTTCACGCGGATGTTGTACGGTGCTCCCTCGACGGCGGCCGTCCTGGTCAGGCCGCCCAACCCCGATTTGCTCGCGTTGTAGGCGCAGAAGCCCGGCTGCGGCTTCACGGCGCCGACCGACGAGGTGCTGACGATCGAGCCTCCGCCCTGCTTGATCATCTGCTGCATCTCGTACTTCATGCAGAGAAAGACGCCCTTGAGGTTGATGTCGATGGTGCGGTCCCACAAGTCCTCGGGCATGTCGACGATATTGAGCACCGGCACGCGCTTGCCGTCGGGCCCGATGCCGGCGTTGTTGAATGCGTAGTCGAGGCGGCCGTAGAGCTCGACGCAGGTATCGACCATGGCCTTGACATCGGCTGCGTTCGAAACATCGCACTTGACGAACGTGGCTTCGCCGCCCGCGTCTTTAATGAGCTTGACCGTCTCCTCGCCGCCCTCGACGTTGGTGCCGGTCGTGACTATGACTTTGGCACCCTCGCGCGCGAAGAGCTGCGCCCCCGCCCTGCCGATGCCCGAGGCTGCGCCGGTTACCAGTGCTACCCTGCCGCTGAATCTCATGACCCGTCCATTCCTACTCGGTGGTGAGCAACCCACCCATCATAGCGCCGCGGAGGCCGTTGCTGAACCCCCGTTCAGGAGAAGGGTGCCGATCGCGAGACCTGCCTTCCGCCGCCAGGGCGCGACCCACGGGTGCGCCGCCCATTGACCCGGCCTCCCCGCGCGACCTACTCTGGCTGCACCAGAGAGAGGAGAGGACCCGATGATGCGCAGCATACTTGGAGTCGACCACGTCGGCATCGGAGTGCGCGATCTCGACCGCATGACCGATTTCTACGCCGAGGTCTTCGGCATGCGGGTGATCGCCTCCATGCCCGAAGAGGACCATCCCGCCATGCGCGGCCTACTTCGCAGTCCGAGGGCAGTGCATTCGTCGCGCCTGCTCGGCGGTGCCGAGGCGGGTATGACTCTGGCCCTCTTCCGGGCGGTCGAACCACCCCCACGCCCCATTCGTACCGATCGACGCTACGGCGACATCGGGGTAGCCAAGCTCTGCTTCTTCGTATCCGACCTGCACGGCTTCTGCGGCGAGCATGCCCCGCTCCTCGACCTCAAGTCGCCGGAACATGTCGCGACGCTCGATGGTCTCGGGGAATACCGCTTTCGGCACGCGTCTGACCCCGAGGGCAACCTCCTCGAGCTCGTCCAGGCGCCGGACCCGATGGATTATCCGGCGGCGCTGAGCTCCGTCGGCGTCGCGGTCACCGACCTCGAACGGTCCCTCGACTTCTACCGCGGCGTCATCGGGCTCGACAAGCTGGTCGTGCCGCCGCACGAAGCTTTCTCAGAACGCGTCGACGAGGTGACCGGCTGCTCCGGCGCCAAGGCACGCTCCTGCCTGCTCGGGAGCACCCGCGGCCGGGGCATGCTGGAGCTGGTCGAGATGGTCAAGCCGCGAGGCCGGTCGATACCGTTCGGCACGCAGTGGGGCGACTTCGGATACTTGCAGCTGTGTCTATACGCCGGTGACGCACAGCGCCTCGCCGCCGACGTAGTGCAGGAGCGGCTCGACGTGCTGCTTCCGCTGCAGACCATCGACGATCCCGACTTTCCGGCGCAGTTCATGTATCTGCGCGACCCCGACGGCGTCCCCGTGGAGGTGCTCGGGTATCCGCCGGGTTCGGCGCCCGGAGCGTAGCGACCGCGTTGACTTCGAGCAGGGACCTGGGTAATCCGGGCGGGCCCTCTGTACAAACACCTGCCCCGAAGTCCGGCCACATGGAGACCGGGTATCAAGGTAGACTTTGCGCCATGAGGATGCACTACCTACAGCACGTGCCCTTCGAGCGCATTGCCGCCGTCGGCGAGTGGGCCTCGGCGCGGGGGCACCAGATCGGCGGCACTCACTTCTGGGAGCCTCACGACCTGCCCGACCCCGCCGATCTCGATCTGCTCGTCGTCATGGGTGGGCCCATGAATATCTACGAGCACGCCGAGTACCCTTGGCTCGTAGCCGAGAAGGCCTTTATTGGTTCGGCGATCGACGCCGGCAAAGCCGTCATCGGCATCTGCCTGGGGGCGCAGCTCATCGCCGACGTGTTGGGTGGGCCGGTGACACCGGGTGAGCAGCGTGAGATCGGCTGGTTCCCGGTGCGGCTCACCCCCGGTCTGAGCGAGCCGGTGTTCGCTCACTTTCCGGCCGAGTTTGCGGCGCTTCACTACCACGGCGACACGTTCGCGATCCCTCCGGGCGCGGTTCACGCGGCCACGTCGGCCGCCTGCGCCAATCAGGCGTTCGCCTACGCCGGAGGCCGCGTCGTCGGACTGCAGTTCCACCTCGAGGTCACACCCGGGAGCATGGCCGAACTGGTCGCCAACGCACCGCCGCCTGCCACCTCACCTCCCGAGCCTTGGATCCAGAGTGTCTCCGATCTGCTATCGCCCGCAGCGCCCTATGCCGACTGCCGTGCGCTCCTCTTCGAACTGCTCGACCGCATGGTCGCCACACTGGGCTAGAAGCCCGTCGAGAGACCGGTCGCCGGCAGGATGCGCCCGCGCCTCGTGCCTGCCATACTCTCTACGAACACAGGGGGAGGCGAAGGAGGCCACATGACGGCGCCCTCAGTAGCGGTCGAGCACCTTACCAAATCGTTCGGCGCCACCAAGGCCGTCGAGGACGTTTCGTTCGAGGTGCAACCGGGAGAGATCTTCGGGCTGCTTGGACCGAACGGGGCCGGCAAGACCACCGCGATCAGGGTCATGCTCGACATCTTTCGGGCCGACTCCGGACAGGTGCGCGTGCTGGGCGTGACCCCCGACAAGATCGACAAGAACCGCATCGGCTACCTGCCCGAGGAGCGCGGCCTCTACAAGGACACCTCTCTCGAACAGGTGCTCGTGTTCCTCGCCACGCTCAAGGGGCTGAGCGAGAACGAGGCGAAGCTCCGTCTCGGCGACTGGCTGCGCCGCATGGACCTCTACGAGCACCGCCGCAAGAAGGTGCAGGAGTTGAGCAAGGGCATGCAGCAGAAGGCCCAGCTCATCGCGGCCCTTCTTCATGAGCCCGACCTCCTGGTCGTCGACGAGCCGTTCTCGGGCCTCGACCCCGTGAGCACCCGCCTCATCAAAGACATCATCAAGGAACAGGCCGCCGCCGGCCGCACGGTCATCATGTCTACGCACCAGATGTACCAAGTGGAAGCGCTCTGCGACCGCATCGTGCTGATCGATCACGGCAGAAGTGTGCTGTATGGAGCGGTGAACACCATCAAGCGGGAGTTCGCCGCCAACGCGGTGCTGGTGGAAGCTACCGGAGACCTCACGGGCCTCCCGGAGGTGCTCGAGACCCGGCAGGTCGACGGGGCCTGGAGACTGTCGTTGGCCGCGGGTGCCGATCCGCAGCAGGTGCTTCAGGCTCTACTCCAGAGGCCGGGCGTCAAGATCGAGCGCTATGAGCTTGCCGAGCCTTCGCTCGACGACATCTTCATCAGCGTCGTGACGGGCGGCACGCGTGCATAAGCTGCGCCTCATAGCCCGCAGGGAGTACGTGACCAACGTCCGCCGGCGGAGCTTCATCGTGGTGACCATCGCTCTGCCGCTGCTCTTCCTCGCCATGATGGCCCTGAGTGTCGTCGGCGGCGAGATCGGCAAGGGCGATCCGACCGGGGTGGGGTACATCGACCAGAGCGGGGTCCTTGCCACCGAGGCGGCCAACCCCGGCTTCAGGGTGTTCGGGTCGCTCGAGCAGGCGCAGGCGGCGCTCGAAGCCCACACCATCCGCGCCTACTACCTCGTTCCTGAGGGATACAAGGACTCGGGTCAGGTGCAGCTCTTCTACTGGGACCGGCAGCCCAGCGCCAGCCTGCAGGCATCCTTCGACTCGTTTCTGAGGGACAACCTCGTCGCCACGCTCGCTCCCGACATCGCGACGCGGGCGCTCGACGGTCCCACCGACCTCGAGGTCCGCTCGGCCGACGGCGCCAGAGCGATGCGGGGCCAAGGACTGGCGGGCCTCATACTGCCGTTCGCCCTCGGCCTCTTCTTCTCGTTCGGGCTCATGAATGCTTCGAGCTACCTGATACGCGCCGTCGCCGACGAGAAGGAGAGCCGCACGATCGAGATAGTCGCCACGTCGGCCTCGCCCACGCAGTTGATCGCGGGCAAGGCGGTGGGGCTCATCGGCGTGGCGCTCACGCAGGTGGTCATCTGGGCGGTGCTCGTGTTCGGTGGTATCGCAGTGGCCTCCATCTGGGTGGAAGCTCTCGCGGCCATCGAGATCTCGTGGGGCCTGGTGGCCGTGCTCATCGCCTACTTCGTGCCCCTCTTCGTGCTGGCCGCCACGTTGATGATCATCATGGGCGTAGCCGTGACCGACACCCGCCAGGGCCAGGCGATCGCCGGCGCCTTCAGCTTCGTGTTCCTGCTGCCCCTCTTCTTCAGCCCCTTGCTCGGCAGCAACCCCGACTCCCCGGCGATGGTCGTGCTCACCCTCTTCCCGACCACCTCCATGCTCGGCGTGGCGGTGCGCTGGTCGGCGACCCTCATACCGCTGTGGCAACTGATCGTCGGCTGGCTGCTGCTCGCGGCATCGGCCGCGGCCGGGCTCTGGGCAGCCCCGCGCGTCTTCCGTCAAGGCATGCTGCGCTACGGCCGACGCATGAGGCTGGGCGCGGTCCTGCGGGCCATGAAGGCGCGGGGGTGATCGCGATGGGCAGAAGCTGGCTGCCGAACCTGCGCCGGGTGCGATTGACTGCTGCCTACGAGATGCGCTCGCATCTCGCCCGCCGGTCGTTCTGGATCACCACCTTCGCCTTGCCCGCCGCTCTGGTCGTGATCGTCCTGCTCGTGCAGGCGTTCTCAGGAGGCGGCGGACAGTCGGTGCTGTCGAGCCTCACCGAAGACACCAAGGCGATCGGCTACGTCGATCCGGCCGGTGTCGCCGGCGCCGGCGCCGCTTCGCTACCGGCGGGACTCGTGCGGAAGTTCGCGAGCGAGCAGGAAGCCCAGGCCGCCCTCAGCCTGCAGCAGATCGACCGCTACTATCTGGTGCCCGCCGACTACGTGGCCACCGGCCGGCTCACCGTGGTCCAGGAGCGCTACCAGCCCCTGCGCGCCGTCTCGAGCGGGGGTCTCATCACCTACGTGCTCAATTCGGGCTTGACCGGCGACGAGACTCTGGCCCGGCTCCTCATCGATCCGTCCCCCAGCCTATCGGCATCGGCCCAGGCTCCCGCCGACATCGACGCGCCCGAGAACGCGGCCGCCAGTTACCTACTCCCCTACTTGCTCATGTTCATCCTCTACATGGCGCTCGCCATGACGAGTGGGTTCATGTTGCAGAGCGTCTCGAAGGAGAAGGAGAACCGAACCGCCGAGATGCTCCTCGTGAGCCTGCGCCCGCGTGACCTCATGCTCGGCAAGATTGCCGGCCTATCGGTGGTCGGCCTGCTGCAGGTAGCGATCTGGATGGCCTTCTTCTTCGGCATCGGCGCCGGTTTCAGCGACGTGCTCGGCATCGACCTGCACGTTACCGGAGGAGCGGCGGCGCGGGTCATCCCCTGGACCATCGGCTACTTCCTCTTCGGCTACCTGCTCTACGCGGCCATCTACGCCACACTCGGCGTACTCACTCCCACCGTGCGCGACGCCAATCACTTCGTCTACATCGCGATCATTCCCCTGGTTCTGCCATTGCTGTTCAACACGGTGATCTCCGA
>JAKAHF010000029.1:0-4322 GCA_021815245.1 Actinomycetes bacterium | reverse complement strand
CCTTGCCGTGGTACTGAGCCTCGTGCCGCTGACATCGCCGATCGCCATGGTCGCGCGCCTGGGAGCGACGATGGTGCCTTGGTGGCAGACCCTTGCCGGCGTGGTGGTGCTGGCCGGTTTCGCGTACCTCGTGGTCCTAGCGGCATCCAGTTTGTTCCGTGCCGAAAACGTGCTCTCTGCCCGTGCGCTGACACTGACCCGCCTGAGGAACGAGTTGCGGCCGAGGGGCAGCGGTCGTCGTGAAGCGCCGGCTCCCATGACGACTGCCGGCAAACCTCCACGCACGACCGCTGCGCCCATGGCGAGCGACAAGCGTTTCTATGCCACGCTCGGCATCGCGGCGGTGGTCGTGGTGATTGGCGTGCTCGAATATGCGGTGAGACACGACAACACCGGCATCATCGTGGCGGTGATAGGGGTGGCGACGGGCGCCTCGGCCTACGCCCGGCGGCGTAAGTCGTAGGACGGGCCACTGATGGCCACGAGAGAGGGAAGACGATGAAGAGTCATACGGTGTACAAGACCTTCACGACCAACCAGCGCCGGGAGTTCGTGCTGATCACGCCCGACGTGGCCGACGCTGTGAGGCAGTCGGGAGTGAGAGAGGGCATGGTACTCGTGAGCGCCATGCACATCACCGCGGGAGTCTGGGTGAACGACAATGAATCCGGCATCCAGGCCGACGCGATGGAATGGCTCGACAGGCTTGCCCCACCCACGTGGCGCCCGAGGACGAACGAGGTAGCGGAGGCGCTGGTGCCCGACGGCGGGGACTATCGCCATCACCGCTCGGGCGAGGACAACGGCGACGCTCATCTCAAGAACATGCTGATGCATCACCAGGTGATCGTGCCGATCACGAACGGCAAACTCGACCTCGGTCCTTGGCAGGACGTCTTCTATGCCGAGTTCGACGGCAGGCGCCCGAAGCGCCTGGTCATCAAGGTGATGGGCGAGTAGCTCTGAGCGAAGCGCCACTGTAGCAGGGCAGTCGCCGCCGTCCGCGCCGGTCGTGCGCTACGCGCTGAGAGCGGTGCAGATGCCGCAGACTCCGCATGGGCCGAGCGGGCAATAGCCCGTCCGATCGTCGCCGGTGCCGGTGAAGGCGAGGGTGATCGTGCTGGCTGCGCCGCTCGGGTCATCCTGCGAGAGATCGCAGATGCCGTCGTCGTTGCTGTCGGTGTAGCGCCCGCACTCGCCGGGGTAGGCGCAGTCGGTGCGGTCCCTCGGGCAGGTGTTCCAGGCGACCGTCGAGGTCGCAGCCGCGGTGGTGACAGCGGCGGCACTGGTCGCCGCTGCGGTCGAGTCGGCGTTGGCACTCTCCGGACTGCCGGTGCTTGCCGTGGTGCCGCATCCGGCGAAGCCAACGGCGCTGGAGGCCAGAAATGCGGCGAGCGCGAGGGCGCCGGCGCGTCTGCGCGATTTGATCTTCATAGTGACTCCTTGGTTACTTGACGGCTCGAGTAAACCAAGGGGCCGCTAAGACTCGCGTAAGGCGGGCCCCTTGGGTCATGAGAAACGGCGACCGTGTTATCGTGTAATCATTAGCTGGCTACAGTGTAATCACACCGGCGGAGGCGCGCAGTGATCCGCACGCAGATACAGTTGACCGAGGAGCAGAGCGAGACTCTCAGAAGAGAGTCGTTGCGCGCTGGACTGTCGGTGGCGGAGCTCATCCGGCGGAGTATCGACCGGTTCCTGGAAGAGACGCGCATCGAGGCGGCCGGCGCCGGACGACTCGATGCGCTCAAGATCATCGGCATGTTCCATTCAGAAACCGTCGATGTATCGATCAGGCACGATGACTACCTTGACGAGTGCTACCTCCCCCCGCGGCCATGAATGACGGCGTCTTCCTCGAGACGTCGGGGCTCTACGCCGTCTTCCAAGCCGATGACATCAGCCATCAAGCCGCGGCCACCCAGTGGACAACGCTGCTCAACACGGGCACGGCGCTCCACACCAGCGATTTCGTTCTGCTTGAGCTCACGGCTCTTCTACAAAGACGGCATGGGATCGCGGCCGTCGATGCGCTCTACGCGTATGTGCTGCCGTGGATCAACGTCACCTGGGTCAACGAGACCCTCTACCATCGCGGCGTATCGGCGGTCCTCGCGGCGATGCGCCGCGACCTCAGCCTCGTCGACTGCACGAGCTTCGCGGTGATGCGCTCTCTCAGTCTACGCAGGGTCTTCACGTTCGATCCGCACTTCGCCGAACAGGGCTTCGAGGTTCTGCCGGCAACAATCTGAGAGAACGGTCCTGGGGCGGCCTCGCCGCTGCTTGGTCAGTGTCGAAAGTGCCTGCGGCCCGTGACCACGAGAGCCATTCCCCTCTCCTCAGCCACCCTGAGCGATTCTTCATCCCGTTTCGACCCTCCGGGATGGATCGCGCAGGTAGCCCCCGCGTCGGCACACACGGCCAAGGCGTCGGGAAAGGGGAAGTAGGCGTCGGAGGCGGCGGCGCAGCCGGCGAGTGGCAGGCGCGAGCGAGTCACGGCAAGATTGGCCGAGTCGACCCTGCTCATCTGGCCGGCGCCAACGCCAACGGTCATGAGGTCCTTGGCGAGGATGATGGCGTTCGACTTGGTGTGCTTCGCCACGCGCCAGGCGAACAGCAGGTCGCCCCATTCGTGCTCGGTCGGATGCCGGGTCGACGCTACGCGCATGCTGTCGCGCTCATCGACTTCACGGTCCCAGTCTTGCACGAGCATGCCGCCGAAGATGCGCTTCATGTCGAACGAGCCGTGAGTGTCGCGACTTGGCTGGCCCGTGAGGATACGGGTGTTCTTCTGAGAGAGGATGCTGAGAGCCTCGTCGGAGTAGCCGGGCGCCCACAGCACCTCGACGAAGTTGGTCGAGAGGTGCCGGGCCGTGGTTTCGTCGATCGCCCTGTTCATGGCGATCACACCGCCAAAAGCCGACACGGGGTCGCAGGCGACCGCTTTCTCGTACGCTATCGCGACAGACTCGGCGACCGCGACCCCGCAGGGGTTGTTGTGCTTCACGATGACGCAGGCAGGCAAAGCGAACTCGTCGAGCAGGCCGCGCGCGGAATCGAGATCGAGGAGATTGTTGAACGACAGGGCCGGTCCATGGAGTTGCTCCAGTCCGGTCGTGCCGCCGGCGCCGGTGTGCTCGGCATACCATGACGCCCTTTGATGCGGGTTCTCGCCGTAGCGCAGATCTTTCACTTTGACCAAGTCGACCATGAGGTGCTGGGGCAGATCGGCCTCCTGCTCGGCGAACCAGTTGGCGATGGCGAGATCGTAATGAGCCGTGTGGTAGAAGGCCTTCGACGCGAGCCTCCGCCGAGTCTCGAGCGTCAGACCATCACTCGCGATGAGCTCCCCGAGCACGAGGGGGTAGTC
This sequence comes from Actinomycetes bacterium, assembly GCA_021815245.1. Next base: position 952 of record JAKAHF010000029.1, on the reverse strand, counting down.
CGCCGGGTCGGTGACAACACCCACTCCGGCGTAGTTCGTCGCGGCGGAGCGCAGCATGGCCGGGCCGCCGATGTCGATGTTGCCGAGAGCTTCAGCCTCAGTCACGCCCCGAAGGGCCACCGTCGATTCGAACGGATAGAGATTGACCACGACGAGGTCGATGGGCTTCGCACCCAACTCGGCGATGGCCTGCATGTGAGCGGGCTTGTCGCGATCGGCAAGAATGCCGCCATGCACCATCGGATGCAGCGTCTTCACCCTGGCGTCGATGATCTCAGGAAAGCCGGTCACCTCCGAGATGCCGGTGACGGGTAGCCCGGCGTCGCGCAGAAACCTCGAGGTCCCGCCGGTGGAGATGACCTCCACGCCGAACTGCACCAGTCCCCGAACGAACGCTTCGAGACCATGCTTGTCCGAAACCGAGACCAGCGCCCGCTCTACTTTCACAAGGCCCCCTCCTCAGTCGCGACGGGTGTGAAGCGTCCTCCCCAGGAAACCCGCTACTGCAGTGAAATCGTGTCCCCGCTCCAGTCTACCTGCACTACCCGGTCGCCCGGAAGAGGCGGCCGCACGCGACCGGCGGCGATCAGACGAATGGTCTCGGGAAGCAGTCGATGCTCCACCTCGTGGATGCGTTCGGCGAGAGAGTCATGGCTATCGTCCTCGAGAACCGGCACCGCCTGCTGAGCGATGATCGGCCCCGTGTCGAGACCTTCGTCGACGAAGTGCACGGTGACCCCCGTGACCTTGACGCCGTAGGCCAGGGCGTCGTCTATCGAAGTGGTGCCCGGAAAGGCGGGCAGAAGCGCCGGATGAAGGTTGATGATCCGCCCGCGGAAGACGTGCACGAACTCCGGCGACACCAGCGGCATGTAACCGGCCAGTACGATCAATTCGGCGTCGACCACCCTGATCGCCGCCGCCATGGCCAGGTCGTGTTCGGCCGGGGGCG
>JAKAHF010000703.1 GCA_021815245.1 Actinomycetes bacterium | reverse complement strand
TTCTGCGGAGCCTGAGGCCGCCTGCTTCCAGCTGGTGGGGTGCGTCTCGCGCTCAGAGTCGACGGTGAAGATCACCGCTGTGCTGCACGAGGCCAATTCCGGCGAGACGGTGTGGTCGCAGAATTTCCTGAGTCGGCTGGCCCCTGAGAACGAGTTCGAGGTCCAGCGCGACATCAGCCGCCGCATTGCCGCCCTTCTCGCCGATCTCAACGGTGCGATTCCTTGCGCCATCAGCCGACGATCGATGCGTGCCGCGGCCGACGAGCTTTCGTTCTACGAGGGCATCTTCCGCTACATCAACACGCCGATACGTTCGCGCGAGCAATATCTCGAGGTGCGGAGCACCCTCGAAAAGACCGTGGCGCGCGCGCCCAACCACTCCTTCGCGCATGCCATCCTCGCCGACGCCTGCATACATGACTTCAACTACATGTTCGGCACCATGGACCGGCCGCTTGACCGAGCATTGGTGCTTGCCCGTCGAGCCTCAGCCCTCGACCCGAACAGCCAGTTTGCAGAGACGTTTCTGGCCTATGCCTACGTGCAGCGGCGCGAATACGCCGAGTTCTTCGCACACGCCGAGGTATGCGTCAAGCTCAATCCCGATTCGTGCTTCAGTCTGGGGTTGATGGGGTTGTGCATGAGCGTGGCGGGAGATTGGGAGCGAGCGCTCTCCCTCGTCCGGACCGCCATGGAGCTCATCCCGAGCTACCCTCGGATCCTCCACCACGTCCCGTTTATGGACCATTTCCGCCGAGGAGAGTTGCGGGCCGCCCTTGCCGAGGCCCGGCTCTACAACGTTCCTGGATTCTTATGGGCGCCGCTGCTGCGGTCGGCCGCCCTGGGTTCACTCGGCTTGGTCGAGGAAGGAAAAGCAGCCCTGGCCGAGCTTCTCGTTTCGCGGCCGGACTTTCAAGAGAACGGGCGCAAACTGATCGGGCGCCTGGTGCCGGACGAGGAAATCGGCGATCGTCTTTGGGACGGCCTGGTCAAGTCAGGCCTCCGGTGACTGAGGGCATAGACGGCTGTGCCCTGGTGAGCCCTTCGACGACCTTCTTCCGACTACGATCCACGAGCGGTCACGCCGGGATCTGGCCACGGGCTGCTAAACGGCATGGCGATCCGCGCACGTGCCTGAAGTTCAACAAGCGCAAGAAGCGGCCGACCGGATGGCCGACCTCGGCCGTGAACTGGTCGAGTACAAGGCCACGACAGAAGTGACCTACACGGGGTACGGATCCTGGGCCGGCAACAGCATCGAACAACTGGATCGCCCGATCGTTCGTGACCTCGAACAACTCCAGAGGGATGCCGCTTAGGCACCGTCAATCAACAAGTAGGAGAATGGCCGGGGGCGTCGAAGTAGACTCCCATGATCGACGAACAGGCCATCGCAGAACGGTATCGGGCGCTCGCAGGGGAGCTGGATGAACGGCGCCGGCGCCTGTGGGCGGCGGCGGAGGCCCGCACCTGCGGGTATGGCGGCATCGCTGCCGTGGCCCGGGCCACCGGTATCTCCGTGGGCACGATCACGCGCGGCCTCGCCGACCTGGATTCCCCGGAACGCTTCCCCACCGACCGGGTGCGCCGCCCCGGTGGCGGCCGCAGGCCACTCGCCAAGACTGATCCGACCCTGCTCGCAGATCTGCGGGGACTCGTCGACGACGAGGCCCGCGGGGATCCTGAGTCCCCGCTACGCTGGACGGCCAAGAGCGTGCGTACGCTGGCCGCTGCGCTGCGCGAGCGTGGCCACCGGGTCAGCCACGAGACCGTCGCCAAAGAGCTGCGCGGTCTGGGATACAGCCTGCAGGGGAACCGCAAGACCACGGAGGGCGCAGAGCACCCCGACCGTGACGCGCAGTTCCGTCATATCAACACCCGGGTCTCGGCGGCGCTTACGGCCGGTGAGCCCGTGATCTCCGTCGACACCAAGAAGAAGGAGCTCGTGGGGGACTTCAAGAACGCGGGCCGGGAGTGGCGCCCGAAGGGCTCCCCGATCCCGGTCCGGGTGCACGACTTCAAGGACGAGAGGCTCGGCAAGGTGAACCCCTATGGCGTCTTCGACATCGCGGGCAACTCCGGCTGGGTGAGCGTGGGCATCGACGCCGATACCGCTGAGTTCGCGGTCGAGGCCATCCGCAGCTGGTGGCGTCACCTGGGGGCTGAGCGCTACCCCGCGGCCACGACCTTGACCATCACCGCCGACTGCGGCGGCTCGAACGGTCATCGCCTGCGGTTGTGGAAGACCGAGCTGCAAAAGCTCGCCGACGAGACCAACCTCGCCATCCGGGTCTGCCACTTCCCGCCCGGCACCTCCAAGTGGAACAAGATCGAGCACCGCCTGTTCAGCTTCATCACCCGCAACTGGCGCGGGCAGCCGCTCGTCTCGCGCCAGGCGATCGTCTCGCTCATCGGTGCCACTACCTCCAGCGCCGGCCTGGAGGTCTATGCCCAGCTTGACGAGCGCTCCTACGAGCGCGGGGTCAAGGTCTCCGACGCG
>JAKAHF010000702.1 GCA_021815245.1 Actinomycetes bacterium | reverse complement strand
GCTCGGGCTATCGCGTCGTTTCGGCGTCGACTGCGCTCGAAGCATTAACACTCGCCGACAACCCCGATTTTGTTTTTGATGTCCTTCTGACCGACGTCGTCCTTCCGGGAGCGCTGCAGGGTAGCGATCTCGCCAAGACGCTCGAGCAGGCGAGGCCGGATCTGGCCGTGCTCTACATGTCGGGATACCCGCGTGATGCGATCGTCCATGCCGGACGGTTGAGCGAGGGTGTCAGTCTGATCGAAAAGCCCTTCACCCGGGAGCAACTGGTGCTGGCGCTTCGTGCGGTCCTCGACAAGCGCCGAGACACGCCTGGCTCCTGAGGCCTGAGCCTGCCTGCCGTGCTATACTGCCGTCCGCTACCGCCCAAGACAGCTGGTGCCGCCCCGACGGCAGAAGCGGAAAGGCGTGAACCGCGGCAACGCGATCGCACCCGACCCGCCAGCCCAGGCAGAGTGTGACCGGCATAACTGCTCATCTCGAGCATGCACTGTCTTTGTCCGCCTCTGCTGCTGGAGGTGGACATTTTTTTGTTGAAGGAGGTGAACAGTATGCCCAAACCAAAGAAGATCGAAGCCGTGAAGGAGATCACCGCCGATCTCCAAGCCACCGATGTCTACTACTTCGTCGACTATCGCGGCCTGACGTTCGCAGAAGCCACCGAGCTACGTGCTCGTTTGGCCAAGGCCGATGCCAGCCTCAAAGTGGTGAAGAACACCCTCGCGAAGATCGCCGCGGCTGATGCCGGCATCGAGGGACTGACCGAATATCTATCCGGCCCGACGGCGATCGCATACGTCCACGGCGACCCGGTGCGCACCGACAAGGTCATCCAGGACTTCATCAAGGAGAAGAAGAAGTCGACGCTGCGTGGTGGCAAGCTGCAGCGGTCGATACTGACTCCGAGCGACGTGGAGAAGTTGGCCGCGCTGCCGAGTCGCGAGCAGCTCATCGCTCAGCTGGTGGGCGCGATCGCGTCGCCGCTCGGCGGGCTTGTCAACGTGCTCAACGGGCCCATTCGCGGGCTCGTGGTCGTTTTGGCACAGGCAGAGGCGAAGCAGGCGGGCGCTGCCTGACCGGGCCGCGCGTCTGCACGATACACACGTACTGAGATTCGAAATGAAGATATCGGAAGGAGTTGAGCTAAGGTGACACCCCAGGAGCTCATAGAAGAAATCAAGAAGATGACCGTTCTCGAACTTTCCCAGCTGGTGAAGGCTCTCGAGGAAGAGTTCGGCGTAAGCGCCGCCATGCCCATGGCTATGGCTGCCGGCCCCGCCGCCGCCGCTGCTCCGGCTGAAGAAGTCGAAGAGCAGACCGAATTCGACGTCATTCTGAAGAATGCCGGCGAGAAGAAGATCAACGTCATCAAAGAAGTGCGCGCGATCACCGGTCTGGGTCTGAAGGAAGCCAAGGACCTCGTCGACGGCGCCCCCAACCCCGTGAAGCAGGCTGTGCCCAAGGCCGAGGCCGAGGACATCAAGAAGAAGCTCGAAGAGGCCGGCGCAGAAGTCGAGGTGAAGTAGTAGTATTCTGTCCGTGCGGGGCGGAGTCGCACACGCCCCCTGTGGTGAATACAGAGCCCGGTCCTGGGCACCGTAGCGGTGACTCAGGGCCGGGCTTGCCGCGCTTTTGGAACGATGGTAATATACAAGTTTGCGCGCTGAGCCCTGTTCAAAACCCCGGCACTGTGAGGAGTGATCCCCTTTGGGCGAAAGGAAGACTCCCAAAACCCGCAAGTCCTTCTCGAACCTCCCCCAAATTCTTGACGTTCCCAATCTGATCGCTGTTCAGACGGAATCGTTCGAGTGGTTCAAGAATCAGGGGCTTCGAGAAACCATTGACGACATCAATCCGATCGAGGACTACACCGGCAATTACGCGGTGGAGTTCGGGGAGTATCTGTTCCACGACCCGGCACTTTCTCTCAAGGAGTGCCGCGACAAGGATCAGACCTACGCCGCACCGCTGTTCATCACCGTCCGTTTCGTCAACCGGGAATCAGGCGAGATCAGGGAGCAGAGCGTCTTCATGGGCGACTTCCCCATGATGACCGAACAGGGCACTTTCATCATCAACGGCACGGAGCGGGTCATCGTGACCCAGCTGGTGCGCTCGCCGGGCGCCTATGTCATGGCCGCCAAGGACCCGACCAAGCAGGTCTTGGTCGCCAACCTCATGCCGGCCCGCGGTTCGTGGCTCGAGTTCGAGATCGACAAGCGTGCCGCCGTGTCGGTGCGCATCGACCGCAAGCGCAAGCTGCCCGCGACCGTGTTCCTGCGCGCTCTCGCGGGCATCGACTCGGAGCGCACCAAGGACAAGCCCGGTCTGCTGTCGCAGGGCACCGACGAGGAGATCCTCGAGCTGTTCGACAACAACCCGTTCATCAAGGCCACGCTCGAGAAGGACTCGGTGCGCTCGGTCGATGAGGCGCTTGTCGAGCTCTTCAAGAAGCAGCGTCCGGGTGAACCGCCGACGCTCGAGGCGAGTCGCAACCTCCT
>JAKAHF010000701.1 GCA_021815245.1 Actinomycetes bacterium | reverse complement strand
CGGCGACTGTAGAGTTCGGTCGAACGATCACAGGTGTCGATCTCCTTGATCTGTTTCTGCATCGTCTTCAGGTCGGTGATGTCGCGGCAGGCGTGAAAGACCATGAGATTGCCACCGACGACCGCGCCGCTGCTGCAGACGTCGGCCTCGAACTGCGTGCCGTCCTTGCGGCGGTAGCGGGTCTCGAACTCCTCGCAGATGATGTCTGCGCGTTGCAGCAGACTGAGCAGCCGTGCCCTGTCGGACTGGGTGTCGAGATCCCAGATGTGGAGCTCGAGCACCTCCTCCATCGTGTAACCGAGCATCTTGGCAAACCGTTCGTTCACATCGCGCACCTTGCCGTCGGTGTCGTAGACGACGATCCCGTCGGGCAACCGCGAGAACACCACGTGGCTGCGAAGTTCCTCGTGTCGCAGTTCCTCCTCGACCTGCTTGCGGGCGGTGACGTCCTTGATGTGCTCGATCGCCCCGGCGATGCCTCCCCCCGGCGCGGGAATGGGAAAGGCCCGAAGCTCGAGCCAGACCGCGTTGCCCTGCGGGCCCGGCAGCTTGACCACCTGCTTCTGCGGGATCTTGGTCTGGAGGCTCCGCAGAAAGGGGCATGAGGGACAGCTATCGGCTCTGTCGAAGAGCGCGGAGTAGCACTTCTGGCCGGCCAACGCTCCCTTGACGGCACGCTTGTTCTCGATCCACGCGTTGGCAAGAATGATGTTGAACTCGCGGTCCACGGCGATGCAGCCGTCGTCCATAGTAGCGAGCATGGCTTGAGATAGAGCAAGCCGCGAACTGTCGTTCAGGTCTGCCACGATGCGTCCCCCCACAAGACGATTGGCCGCCGGCGCGCGGCGGCGGTCGGTGCTGCGCCCCACCCACCAGCTGATGGGCTGGCTAGGTATCTTAGGCGTACGACGTTGATATCCTGCAATGAAGCGCCGTCACCACTCCGCAACGGACGCCGATCAGAGCGGGATCTTGCTCTCCAACCCGCACCGGCTGCCGCCGACACTCGTCGTGCCATGGACGCGCGTGATGGCGTCACCGCGCTTGCGCTCGGGCATCCAAGGCGCGGGGAGATAACCGACGGTGCCCCCGGTGCTCTAGCCCTGGTATTCACCCTTGATCACGAAGAACGAGCCTCGCACCATCCCCGCGAGTTTCGACTTTCCGCGTCGCGAACTTGAACTTGTCTTTCAGCTCGCCGGGCACTTCCATGCCCTCGGAGAGCTTGAAACCGACCGCCCGCTTCTTTGGATCGTCGATCGAATACATCACGTTGACCGCAAGACCGTCTTCATAGTAGACATGGGCCATTCTCATGTTCTCGACCTGAAATCGGGAAGTCTCCAAGGGCTTGGCGGAGAACTCGAGGCCGCGCTCTTCTTTGAGGATGCGGTTGACATATTCCAGCGTGGACCGGCTTTCGGAGGCCGGTGTTACCTCGAACACGTGCTTGTACTTGCTCATGAAGTACCGGGCATCGTCGGCCCGGAGACCCGCAAGCGCCTGCGCGACGGGTGACGACTCCAGACCCACGGTGGACACCTGTGCAAAGTCAACGGATGTGGGCATTTTCTGTCCCCCTGTATCTTCGTCTCGGTCACTCGTGAGAGTCTCGATGCACGGTGTCAGGCGAGAACGCCGGCATGCAGACCGAGATGTACTCGGCCCCTCCCTCCGAAGGACTGCTGTACTGCACCCATTCGCCTTTCGCGACGATGACTGTCTCGCCGGCGCCGACATCGACGACGCCCAGCTTGGTGGTCACGCGGAGAGACCCCCGTAACACGACGGTGTACTCGGTGAACTCGGGCGCCTGCCCGGGCTCCGACCAGCCGGCAGGGCTCTTCATGCGGGCGATGCTGACGTCGCGAGTGGCGGTGTTGACCAGGCCGACGAACTCCTCGATCGACTTGGGTGGCTCGCCGGTCGCCTGGACGAGAGTGGGCGCTTTCACGTGTTCGACCATGTCACTCCTTTGCGAAACGCAGTGGGCTACAGACCGGACCTTCTTCTCGAAGCAGATGGCGAAGTCAGTGTCGGCGTGCCCGCCGTTGCTCGGCGTCGCGGCGCCAGATCTTCCACAGCAAAGAGCCGCGCTCATTCTCGGACGACAGCTTGGTCAAGCGCTCTTGGAGCGCCCCGTGTGAGTCGCCGACCAAGCCAAAGGACTTGTGGCGACTGAAGCCCGACGACTCCCGACCGGCCTCCGCCAAGGCCGCCCGCGCTTCTGCTCTGGCCTCATCGCGTCTCCCCAGGTCGTCAAGGATCAAGGCTCGGGCCGCGTGCCACTCGAAGCGCTGAATCGGAAAGGCCAAGTGAATCGCGCCCCCGTAGAGCGCCTTCGCCGCCTCGAGTACATAGAGCGCCTCGTCGTAATGCGCCTCCAGCCGACGCTCGGCGATTAGCAGCGGAAAAGTGAGCGAACTCGTCGTGATCGTGCCAGAGAATTCCGCTTCGCGAGCCAGACAGGCGCGGTAGGCTTCAATGGCACGCGGGACATC
>JAKAHF010000700.1 GCA_021815245.1 Actinomycetes bacterium | reverse complement strand
GAAGGCGACCAGCGGATCGAGCTCGGCGAAGCCTCGTTTGAGAATCGACGCGGCCTGCGTGACCGCCGCCAATCCGGACGCGACCGCTTCGGCCGAGTTCTTCGGGCTCTGACAGGCGCCGCAGATGTAGACGCCATCGACGACCGTCTCCACAGGCCGCAGCTTGGGATGTATCTCGTTGAAAAAGCCGCCCTTGCCCACCGGCAGCTTGAGGGTCTTGATCAGCTCTTCGTTGGCGCGCGGCACCATGCCCGTGACGAGCACCACCAAGTCGGCCGGGATCTCGATCTCTTCGCCCTCGCTCAGCAGGTCCCGGGTGGTCACGAGCAACCCGTCGGCCTTGCCGTCGCGCTCGATCGTAGGAGCCTCGTCGTCGGGCACCTTCAGAAACACCGAGCCATTGCCGAGCGCCTCGGTGTACAGCAGTTCGTACTTGCCGTAGGTGCGCACGTCGCGGTGCAGGTGGTATTGATGCGTCTTGGGCGACTTGTTTGACACCTGGTTGGCCGCGTGCGCCGCCGCGGTGCAGCAGTAGCGCGAGCAGTACGTGTTGGGTGTGTCGTAGGCGTCGCCTTGACGGCTTCCGACACAGTAGATGTAGACGATGTTCTTGACCGGCTTGCCGTTGTACTCGAGCTTGCCGCTTGAGGAGTCGATCAGCCGCTTGAATTCGGGCAGGGTGACGACGCCCGGCAGTCCGAATCCGTACTCGCCGTCGCCAACCTCATACGCGTCGAAGCCGGTGGAGACGATGAGCGAGCCTACCTGCACGGTAATGGTCTCGGGCTCTCCGTTGGCCGATTCAGCCCCGCCGCGCACCCGTATCGAGACCTCGTAGTTGCCGAAGCTGCCGGCCTTGCCGGTGACTTCGGCCTCAGTGAAGACCGTGATGGCAGGATGGCGCTTGACCCGTTCGATGAGCTCGGCCACCAGAGCCTTGCCGTTCTTGCCGTTGGGGTACATCTCACCGAACTCGCCGGCCCATCCTCCCAACTTGCCGGCCTTCTCGACCAGGAACACTCCCAGGCCGATCTCGGCCAAGCCGAGGGCCGAGCGAAGCCCGGCGATGCCGCCGCCGATGACGACCGCCTTTGGCACGGTCTCGACCACGATCGGTTCGAGCGGCACGGTGAATCGCGTGCGGCCCACTCCGGCCTTCACGAGTTGAGCCGCCTTCGCGGTGGCGCCCTCGCAATCGTCGGTGTGAGTCCACGAGCACTGCTCGCGCACGTTCACCTGCGTGTACTGGTAGGGACTGAGCCCGGCGCGCTTGGCGACGTCGCGGAACGTGTAGGTGTGGAGTTTGGGAGAGCACGAAGCCACGACGATGCCGTCGAGATGCTGCTCCTGGATGTCGTTGATCATCTCCTGCTGGGTGGCGTCGGAACACGTGAACATGGCGGTCTTCGCCACTACCACGTCGGGGTCGCCGCCGATCTCGGCCGCTACCTTCTCGACGTCGACATAGTCGGAGATGTTGCCGCCGCAATGGCAGACATACACGCCGATGCGACGCTTGGGGGCGGCACCTGCAGGGACTTCCTGCGGGGCGTCCGCAGCCGCAATGTCGACCGCACCCACGCTGGTCGAGAGTTCGGCTGCGTCCGCAGCCGTAATGTCGACCGCACCCGCACTGGTCGAGAGTTCGGCTGCGTCCGCAGCCGTAATGTCGACCGCACCCACGCTGGTCAGATCTTCGGCTGCGGCGGTCATGAGTTCACCTCCACCTTCTGCAGGCCGGCGTCACCCGGCTGTCTGACGCTCTCCAGGTGAGCGGCGGCTTGAGCCACCGCGGCTCCCGCGTGGAGGATAGAATCGGGGATGTCTTTGACTCCCGAGGCGGAGCCCGCCACGAAGACGCCCGGGATGTTGGTGGCGGCGGGGTTCAGGTCTTCTTCTGGTTCGCCGACGTAGGCGAAGTCGTCGAGGCTCAGGCTGCCATCGGTGAAGATGTGAGCGGCGTCGCCGTTGGGCCTGACGCCGACCGCGAGAACCACCAGGTCGTATTCGGCTTCGCTGAGAGCGCCGTTTTCGATGTCCTCGTAGCGGAGCACCAGGTTGCCGTTCTCCTTCTCGGTGATGCTGGCGACGCGGCCCTTGATGAAGTTCGCTCCCATGGCCTTGGCTTGCTCGTAGAACTCGTCGTAGCCTTTGCCCACGGCGCGAACGTCCATGTAGTGCACGGTCACGTCGGCGAGCGGCAGGGCGCCCATGATCAGCTGGTTCTGCTTGACCGAGTACATGCAGCAGATGCGTGAGCAGAGCGGATTGCCGAGAGTCTCGTCGCGCGAGCCGGTGCAGAGGATGTAGGCGATGCTATCGGGCACCTTGCCATCGCCGGGGCGGACCACCGCGTTGAAGGGACGGGTGGGGGCCAGAAGACGGTCCATCTGCATGCCGGTGATGACGTTCTTGTATTTGCCGAAGCCGTATTGAGGCTTGAGGTCTGCCGGGAAGAGCGTGTAGCCGGTCGCCAGGACCACGGCGTCGATCTCGGCAGATCGG
>JAKAHF010000699.1 GCA_021815245.1 Actinomycetes bacterium | reverse complement strand
ACGCCGGCTCTACACCCGTCAATAGTCCCACTGATAGCCCATTGACTTCTCTAGAGGAAAAGTTTATGGTGTTAATCATCACAGGGGTTAACTACGGGGAGAGGGAAGATGAAGGGCCTGGTCGTCTACTACTCTGCAACCGGCAACACCAAGAAGGTGGCCCGCGCGATCCAGCGGGGCATGAGCCGGGTCATCGAGACAGACATCGCCACCGTCAAAGAGATCACGCCCGCGCAGGTGGCCCAGTACGACGTCATCGGCATCGGCTCGCCCATTTGGTTCTTCCGCGAGACCGCCAACGTTCGTCTCTTCATGAACGAGTTGCCCGACCTCGACGGCAAGCTCGGCTTCGTGTTCTGCAGCCACGGCACGGCGCCGCTCGGCATCTTCCACTCGATGGTGCCGTTCCTGCGGCGCAAGCACCTCACCATCCTCGGCTGGGGCGACTGGTACGGCTCGGTCTACCAGGTGCTGCACGCCCCGAAGCCGTACTTCACCGACGGGCATCCCGACGAGGTCGACCTGCTAGAGGCCGAGGCGTTCGGCAGGCAGATGGCCGAACGCGCCCTCAGGGTCGCGGCGGGCGAGAGGGACCTCATCCCGGCGCTCCCCAAGGGCGCCGACGCAGTTCCGACCTTCCAGTCGCATCCCATCGGCGAGCCGTTCCCGGGGGCCAACCCGAAGCGGTCGGTGAATCTCGACACGTGCCTCTACCCGGAATGCACGATCTGCGAGGACGTCTGTCCCGTGGGTTGCCTCAACCTGGCCGAGGACCCGCCGACCTTCGGCGCCGACTGCTACAACTGCTCTCTCTGCAACCGTCTGTGTCCCGTGGGGGCCATTGAACTCGACGGCGAGGCCGCCAAGCGCATGCAGCCCGTCAAGCGCATCGACATGACGAAGTGCACATACCCCGAGTGCAAGGTCTGCGTGACCTTCTGCACAATGGACTGCATCGACTTCTCGCAGGACCCGCCGGTCTTCACGCACAAGTGCGAGGGCGACGACCTGTGCTGGACCATCTGCCCCGAGGGCGCCATCGAGATCACCAACATGGATGTGACGCACGCTCTGATGTGGCGCGGTTTCGCCGAGGCCAGAAGCGGGCATGAGGACCATCCCTTCCTCGAACTGCTGCGCGAGGCCGAGGCGAAGGGGACGTTCAGGCGCTTGGTCTCGATGGACGAGATCGGCTGGGACAAACCGGTCTTCACCATCGAGCGCACTCCTCGCTTCGACATCAACGATCTTCTCGACGAGTCCTAGGGCCCTTCGATCTCAGAAACAGGAGCGTTCAATGGCGGCGTACGATCCGACCGACTTCGAGGTTCTCTATCCGGGGGCGTACCTGCCCAAGGAGGCGGCTCTCGTCGAGCAGCACATGGCGGGCATCAAAGCCCTCGAAGCGCGCGGTGAGGTTGACGTCGCCGACCTCATCGCGGGGCGTATTCCCGAAGGGACGCCAGGCATCGGGCCCAGTTTGAAGGTGACCGAGGCCATGGTGCGCTACAACAACGCCAAGTACGACCCCGAGAACCGTCTGCTCCACGACCGCGAGTACGCCCGGTCGCTGGGCTACGCCGACATTCCGGCCATGCCGTGCTACGGGGCTCACGACGACACCTTCATCACGCCCTATCCGCCCGACGCGCGCGACACGCTGCTGGTCTCGCAGCTCGGCCACAGCGTGACGAGCTACCGCCCGGTGTTTCCCGGCGACACCCTGTACCTGGTCACCACGTCGCGGCACATGATCGACCGCACTCCGGCGGAAGGCTCCATCTACCGGCACATCGTCGTGGAGTCGTCGGGCAGCGTCTACAACCAGCGCGGGGAGAAGGTCAACGACGCCCTGTTCAGGGCAATGGAGAGTCTCAAGGTCTTCAAGGATGGCAAGCGCCCAGAGAAGATGGGCTTCAAGGAGCTGTGGGAGGCTCCCGACTGGATGGCCCGCCCGGCACACTACTACACCGACGCCGACTGGGAGTTCATCCGGGACGTTTGGGCGAAGGAAGCGCCACGCGGCGACGAGCCGCTCTATTGGGAGGACGTCCGCGTAGGCGACCAACCCCACTGGACGGCCGACGGGCCCATTGAGGCTTCGGTCGCCCCCACCGCTCCGTACGGCATGGGCACCGGCGGTAGCCGCACACTGAAGCGCGAGATCACTGACCCGGAGCTCCGCAAAGGCCTTGTCCGTAGCGACAAGGACGGCATCTATCGCACGGCCGAACTCGACGATCACGTGCCGCCGGTGCCCGACGGAGTGGTGCCCTTCTTCATGGTCGATCCCGACGACGCCTCCGCCGATGTCGACACGCAGAACATCCATAAGGCGACCGAAGACCGCGCCGCCCTCATCAACTTCCTCGGCCGCGACATCGCCATCAGGCACCTCAACAACTGGATGGGCTGCCACGGCACGCTCCGCAACATCCGCTGGGGCATCATGCCGGCCGAGGCTATGGCGGGCGCAGGCAAACCCGTGGTCGCCAACCTCGCGCTCGAG
>JAKAHF010000698.1 GCA_021815245.1 Actinomycetes bacterium | reverse complement strand
TCATCGTGGCGTTCTTCGCCATCTTCTTCGGGGCGGCGACCGAGTTGCTCATCGTGCAGTGGGGCTCGACCTACCTGGAGGAGGGGCTTGGGCTTTCGAAGACCCTAGGCGACGTGGTGGGGCTGTGCCTCTTTTCGGCCATGCTGGCGGGCGCGCGCCTGCTCTACGCCAAGCGCGGGGTGGGGCTGAACATGAACGACCTCATGATCTGGGGATCGGCGGCGTGCGTCGTTCTCTACATCGTCGCGGCGCTCGTGCCGGTGGCGGGGCTGGTCCTGGCCGCGTTCGCCCTCATCGGCTTCTTCTCCTCCATGCTCTGGACGGGCACGCTCATCGTCGCCGCCGACCGCCTGCCCTACACGGGGGCGTTGGTCTTCGCCCTATTGGCCGGGGGTGGCGACCTCGGCATCGCCGCCGCCGGCCAGCTCACCGGCTGGCTCTCCGACTACTTCACCGCCCGCGCCCCCGCCGGTGAGGACCCTGCTCAGTACGGCCTTCAGACCGCGATGCTGGTGGCTGTTTCGATACCGGTGCTGTCGGTGGTCTGCCAACTGCCGCTCAAGAAGCTGGCGCCGCACCGCGCGGCGGCGCCGCCCCCCGCATCGGAGACCGTCGAGTAGCAGGGTCGGTCCGTTTGACGCTCCAACTGGTTTTGTGCAAAACTGTTTTGCGCAAACCGATATTCCCTCCGACGAGGATGATCGCCCGCAGTGAGAAGAGTCGCCAAGATCGCGAACGAACCCGAAATGCACGGGCATGCCTGTGCGCCCAAGCCCGAACTTGAGAACGTCGATCCGCTCACCGGTCAGGTCTTTCGCTCGCTCGGCAAGGTGATGCATCTCAACCGGCTGGTCATGGCACGCACGATGGCCTTCCGAGGAGTGCAATATCCCGAGATGTTCGCGCTCGCGCTCCTCATCAAGCAGGATGGCATCAGTCAGCGCGAGCTGACGGGCTACCTGCACCTTTCGCGACCGCGGGTGAGCATGATCCTGCGCAAGCTCGAGAGCGATGGCTGCATTCGCCGGCAGACCGATGAGACCGACCACAGGGTGGCCCGCGTCTTCATCACGCCCGAGGGGAGACTGCGCGAGAAGGAGCATCGCGATGTGCTCGGCCAGTACGTGGAGAGGACCATCGGAGCGTTGCCCGAGGATGAACGGCGCGAGCTCGGACGGCTGCTCGACCAACTTGCCGACAAGCTCATGGTCGTGATCGACTCCGAACAAGACGCGAAGTTAGAGAGAGAGGCTCAGGTCAGATGAACCGGTCCATGGAGGTGCATGCCTCTTGAAACGATTGATGCTCACATACCTTCGGCCGCGTGCCGGTCGCTTGGGGCTGATCGCCTTCTTGGTGCTCATCCAGTCGGTCGGCAATCTCTACCTGCCGACCCTCAATGCCGACATCATCAACTACGGAGTGACCGAAGGCGACACCGGCTACATACTGAACGTTGGCTTCATCATGTTGGGCGTGTCGCTAGCCATCGGCATCTGCGCGGTGATCAACTCCTACAACGTCGCAAGGACGGGCATGGGCCTCGGACGCGATGTGAGGCGCGACCTCTACCGCAGGATCGAGAGCTTCTCGCAGACCGAGGTGGGCCGCTTCGGCACCCCCTCGCTCATCACCCGCAACACCAACGACGTGCAGCAGTTGCAGACCCTTCTCGGCTTCTTGGGCCTGATGCTCTTCACGCCCATGATGGCCATCGGCAGCATCATCATGGCGCTCCGCCAGGACGTGCCGCTTTCCATCTCCATCGCCATCATCCTTCCCATCATGGCCGTGTTCCTGTTCCTCATGCTGCGCAAGGCTATCCCCATGTTCCGCGCGATGCAGGCGAAGCTCGACCGCATCAATCTCAGCATGCGCGAGAGCCTGAGCGGCGTGCGGGTCATCCGCGCCTTCGTGCGCACAAGCCATGAGGAGCAGAAGTTCGGCGCCGCCAACCAGGATCTCACCAACACCACGGTCGGCGTCTTCAAGCTCTTCTCCATCTTGTTCCCGGTGATGACCCTCATCATCGGCTTCTCGATGGTGGGCATCATGTGGTTCGGCGGACACCGGGTCGACAACGGCGGCATGCCGGTCGGCAATCTCTTCGCCTTCTTCTCGTACATCATGCAGTTGCTGTTCTCGGTGATGATGGGCGTCATGGTCGCCTCACAGTTCCCGCGGGCGGCCGCCTCGGCCCAGCGCATCCAAGACGTGCTCGACGTCGAACCGGCTATCCACGACCCGGCCGCTCCGGTGACCCTGGCCCCGCTCGAAGGGGCCAAGCGCGGCATGGTGCAGTTCGACGACGTGGAGTTCCGCTATCCCGGCGCCCAGGACCCCATTCTTGGCAACATATCTTTCACCGCGCAGCCCGGGCAGACCACGGCCATCGTGGGCAGCACCGGCAGCGGCAAGTCGACGCTCATCGGTCTGATCCCGCGGTTGAACGACGTCACGGGCGGGGCAGTGCTCATCGACGGGGTCGACATCCGCAAGGTCGACCGGGCC
>JAKAHF010000697.1 GCA_021815245.1 Actinomycetes bacterium | reverse complement strand
CGGGCTACATGCGCAGATATGGCAACAAGTATCGCGTGCACCACGGCACCGGCTACAGCGTGCTGGCCACGAGTCTCTACTACCACAGCATGCTACTCGCCGCCCAACTGCTGTGGGACGCGAAGACCCTTGCCGCCTTGGCCAAGTCGGTGCGACAGATCGAGTTCGAGGCGCTTCGAGATGATGAGGGACACGTAGTCGAAGGGCTCGATGAGGAGGGTGGGACGCCGGTAGGCACGCCGTTGCGCGACTGGAGCGGCGAGACGGCCATGGCGATGCTCCTCGAGTGCATCGCCACCGGCGGCGTGGTCCCGGTAGCGCTACGCGGCATCGGCGCCGTACCAGGTGGCGTGGGTAACAGCGCCGAACTGCCAAGCCTCTTCTATCCTGATTTCTGCCTCGATGAGCCCGATGTCGTGACCGGAGCCAAATGGCTCTCGGCGCGGCGGACACTGCTGGCCGAGCAGAAGGCGTACTTCGGCGAGAAGTGGCCGAAGTCGGCTGCCGCGAAGCTGGGCTTCTACGGGCTGTCGGCTGGTATGGGCCCACACGGTCGCGAGATGCAGACGAACGGCACGAAGACTCCCGGCAAAGCCGAGATCCTGCATCCGCACTACGTCTTGATGTCGGGGGCGATATCTCCCGATCCCGGGAGCGTCTACCGGGTCTTGGCCCAGATGGAGGCTCACGGCATGCTGCCGCCATGGGGGATGGTCGAGAACTTCACCAAAGACCTCGAGTCTCTGCCATTGATGAGTGCCGAAAGCGCTGCGTTCGAGTGCATCGGAGCGTATCATCTGTGGGCCAGAGCGACGGGCAGACCCGACTACATATACCGGGCTGCGGAGTTCTGTCCCTTCTCGTGGGAGGCGGCGAAAGTGTTCTATCCGTCGTCGAATCGCTGGTAGGCGCGATCTGCCAGGTTGCACTAGTATTGTGTTGCCAACGTTTCACAACAGGAGACCCTATGGATGAATCCCGGCGGCCCGACGCGTCGCACATCGATGACCTGCAAAGCGCCCTCGACTTTCTGGCGCAGCATCCAGGGCAGCTCGTCTCGACCGATGTCGAGGTCGACCCCTACCTGGAGCTCGCCGGTGTGTACCGGCACGTCGGCGCGGGTACGCCCGTCGCTCCACCCACCAAGATCAGCCCGGCCATGCTCTTCGAGTCGATCAAGGGCTGAGACATGCCGGTTGTGGCCGGTGTGTTGGCCAGTCGCAAACGCACCGCCTTGCTTCTGGGATCGACGCCTGAGCATTTGGCGTTCGACCTCATCGAGGCGCTGAACCACCCGGTGCGGCCTGTTGTGGTGCCGCATGACCAGGCTCCAAGCCAGGAAGTGGTGATCAGGCCGCCGTTCGACCTCGCCAAGGTGTTCCCTCAGATCGTGAGCACTCCCGAGGACGCGGGCGCTTTTGTCAACATGGGCTTGATGATGGCGGCCGATCCCGAGACAGGCGTCAGCGACGTGACCATCCATCGGATGTGCGCCCTCGGCCCCGACCGATTCAGCGTGAGCTTCACTCCCGGCCGCCACATAGACGTGTTCAGATTGAAGGCCGAGGCGGCGGGCAAGCCGTTGCCGGCTGCCGTGTGCATCGGTGCCGATCCGGCCATCTATGTCGCCACTTCGTTCGAGGCGCCGACCACGCCACTCGGCTTCGATGAGTTGACCGTCGGAGGGGCGCTACGCGGCCGCCCGGTAGAGCTGGTCGACTGCGTCTCGCAACCGACCAAAGCGCTGGCCCGCGCCGAGATCGTGCTCGAGGGCGAGTTTCGTCCTGGTGAGCGAGCCGACGAGGACGAATTGACCGGTGGCGGCTGGGCCATGCCTGAGTTCCCCGGCTACCTCGGCCTCGCCCAACGCGATCTCGCCGTGTTTCGCGTGACAGCCATAACCATGAAGCGTAGGCCCATCCTGCAGGTCCTCATCGGCCCGGGGGAGGAGCACGTCACTCTGTCGGGTCTGCCCACTGAGGCGAGCATCTTCCGCATGGTCGACGATGCCATCCCCGGTTTTCTGCAGAACGTGTACTCGCACCCGGGCGGCGGAGGCAAGTACCTCGCCATACTGCAGATCAAGAAGCGGGCTTGGACCGACGAAGGCAGGCAGCGCCAGGCCGCGCTCCTGGCTTTCGCCGCGTTCTCAGAGTTGAAGCACGTCATCCTCGTCGACGAGGATGTCGACATATACGACTCGACCGACGTGATATGGGCGATGAGCACGCGTTACCAGGGTGACGTGAGCACGATCTTCATCCCGGGAGTGAAATGCCACACTCTCGACCCATCGGCGACGCCGGAGTTCAACCCGATGCTGCGCTACTCGAGCATCAGCTGCAAGACGATCTTTGACTGCACGGTGCCGTGGGACCTCAAAGACAAGTTCAAGCGGTCGCCTTTTGTCGACGTCGATCTGAAGAAGTTCTTCCCCGAAGGGTAGCGTTCTCGGCTCGGGGCTCGTCTCGAAGACATCTCATGAAACAGAAAGCCCCGCTTTCGCGGGGCTT
>JAKAHF010000696.1 GCA_021815245.1 Actinomycetes bacterium | reverse complement strand
GGGGGTTCAAATCCCCTCGCTCACCCCATCATGTGCGCCCGTAGCTCAGCTGGATAGAGCGTCAGACTCCGGATCTGAAGGCCGGGCGTTCGAATCGCCCCGGGCGCACCACCCTAATTCAAATACAGCAATCACGTTACACATCATTCTGCCCAAGATGTTCCCGCCGTACTAGACCTTGGGTAACACCCGGGTAACACTGCGGCAGAGTTTCGGACCTCGGTTGGTCTTCAGATGTTCCCCTGCCGGTTGATGATCGAGACGCGCGGTGCTCGCCCCCTTGAGTCGCAGGCCGCGCCGGCCACCAACCACCAAGGGCAACCCGCCATCTACACTCAGGGGCGGGAGGTACCCAATGGCAGGCGATCTCTCGCTTCAGGCCCTCGGAAGGGAGCTTGCGTCCGTTCCGGAGCTGCTCCGCGAGATTCGTGCGGAACTGCAAGGTATCCGCCTCGCCCTGGGTGGCGAGCGCCCAATCGGTCCTCGGTCCGCAAGGGACCAACTGGTCACCACCGCACAGGCGGCTGAGGTTCTCGGGATAGCGGAGGGCACGCTGACAATCTGGCGTTGCACTAGGCGAGCCGAGCTGCCCTATTTCAAGGTCGGTCGCTGTGTTCGCTACAGGCGAAGCGACCTCGATGCGTGGCTCAGTTCGCAACGACAAGGTGAAAACCTTAGAGATTAGTGCCCTGGACTTCCTGTTCCTTGTGTCGAGTTGTCGGTAGCCGTACTATCCAGCGGATGGACAAACCCACGGTTAATGATCTCGTGGCGGGTGTGGTGGTCGAAGGCCCGATTGTGCCTGAGCCCATCGAGATCATGGGCACGACTGCCATGGGCGGCTCCGTGAAGCTCATGGGCCGCGGCCTGCGGACGGGCCTGTTTCGCGACCCGGTGCTCACGGCTGCTCAGGTGGCGCAGCTCACGATCACGCCAAAGAATCCGCCCTTCGACGGCAACCCTGCCCGCTTCCGCCTCGGCATCGAGGCGGCACGCCTCGGCCTCGCCTACGAGTACGACCCGTACTTCTCGCTCTCCATCGCTCGGATCGACCCCTTGCCCCACCAGCTCGAAGCGGTCTACGACTACTTCCTCAAGCTCCCGCGCATCCGCTTCCTGCTTGCCGACGACCCGGGCGCCGGCAAGACGATCATGGCGGGTCTGCTCCTCAAGGAGCTGAAGATCCGAGGGCTGGTGAAGCGCACGCTTATCGTCGCCCCGGCGAACCTCACCTTCCAGTGGCAGCGCGAGATGCAGGACAAGTTCCGCGAGCCGTTCGAGGTGATGCGCGGCGACATCCTGCGCAGCCAGTACGGCCAGAACCCCTGGCAGGAGAAGAACCAGGTCGTCACCTCGGTGTCGTGGATCTCCCGGATCGACGACGCCAAGGACAGCCTGCTGCGCAGCCACTGGGATCTGATCATCGTCGATGAGGCGCACAAGATGAGCGCCTACAACGAGGACAAGAAGACCCTCGCCTTTCAGCTCGGGGAGGCGCTCTCGACCCGCACGGACCACTACCTGCTTATGACCGCGACGCCCCACAAGGGTGACCCGGAGAACTTCCGGCTGTTCTTGTCTTTGCTCGACCGGGATGTGTACGGCGATGTGAAGAGCCTCGAGGAGGCGATGCGCCGCCAGTCGGCGCCGTTCTACCTCCGACGCCTCAAGGAGGCACTCGTCTCCTTCCCGGACCCCGAGACCGGCGAGGCGAAGCGCCTGTTCACCAGGCGCGACGTCCGCACCATCAAGTTCGACCTCAACGCCGACGAGCTCGACTTCTATGACGCCCTCACCGATTACGTCGAACAGCAGTCGGTTCGGGCCGACCAGGCCGGATCGCCCCAGGCGCGGGCCGTCGGCTTCACGATGGCGATGCTCCAGCGCCGCTTCGCCTCCTCCGTCTACGCGGTGCGCCGTAGCCTCGAGCGCATGCGCGACAAGCGGCAGAAGATCCTTGACGATCCGGAGAAGTACCGCAAGGAGCAGCTCGAGAAGAAGCTTCCCGCCGACTACGAGGAGCTGACTGACGAAGAGCAGCAGGAGGTGATCGCCAACCTCGAAGACGCCGTGGTCGACATCGACCCGGTGGTGCTGCGCGAGGAGATCCAGCGTCTCGACCAGCTCGTCCTCCAGGCCAAGACCCTGGAGAGCCGTGAGGTCGAGTCGAAGCTCCAACGTCTCCGCGACGTGCTCAAGGAGAAGGGGATCTTCAACGACCCGAAGATGAAGCTCCTCATCTTCACCGAGCACAAGGACACACTCGACTACCTGGCCGGCGACGGTCGCGACGGACGCCCACTGGGCAAACTTCGCGAGTGGGGCCTGTCGATCACGCAGATCCACGGTGGCATGAAGATCGGCGACCGCGACACGCCCGGCACGCGCATCTACGCCGAGCGCGACTTCCGGGAGAACGCCCAGGTGCTCGTGGCCACCGAGGCAGCGGGGGAAGGCATCAACCTGCAGTTCTGCTGGCTGATGATCAACTACGACATCCCCTGGAACCCCGTCC
>JAKAHF010000695.1 GCA_021815245.1 Actinomycetes bacterium | reverse complement strand
TTGGCCAACCAGGAAAGGCCCGTCGACGCGGGCTTGGTGGTCCTGGCACTACTTGGCAGCTTACTTGTGAGCTACACTCGGGCTCGGGCGGAGGCCTTGAATGTAGAGTGCAAGGTAGGGCTGATGAGCAGGCCCGAGCGCATCGTGTTGATCGCGATCGGTCTGTTCTTCGATGTGCTGCCGTACGTGATCTATATAATGCTGGCTCTCACGGCGTTCACAGTGATCCAGCGCGTAGTGCACACATACCGCCAACTGCGCAAGAAAAAGGAGCAGGGAGGATTCGTTGAGCGATAAAGTACGGGTTGCCATCATCGGCGTGGGGAACTGCGCGTCGTCCTTCGTTCAGGGCGTGCATTTCTACCGCAACGCCAAGGCGAATGAGTTCGTCCCCGGCCTCATGCACGTGAACCTTGGCGGATACCACATCTCCGACATCGAGTTCACCTGTGCCTTCGACATCGACAAGACCAAGGTAGGCAAGGACCTCTCCCAGGCGATCTGGGGCGGGCGCAACTGCACCACCAAGTTCTGCGACGTCCCCGAGATGGGCGTCAAGGTCTACCGTGGCATGACGCATGACGGCCTGGGCAAGTATCTGTCTGAGGTCATCGAGAAGGCCCCCGGCCCGACCGCCGACAT
The DNA here is from genome assembly GCA_021815245.1 of Actinomycetes bacterium. The sequence goes on along the minus strand of JAKAHF010000695.1, from coordinate 1,880 downwards.
CGTCGGCATTCTCAGAGACACCAAGACCGACGTGGTGGTGAACTATCTGCCCGTGGGCAGCGAGATGGCGACCAAGTGGTACGTGGAGCAGATCCTCGAGGCCGGTTGCGGCCTTGTGAACTGCATCCCGGTCTTCATCGCCCGTGAGAAGTACTGGCAGGAACGCTTCATCGAGAAGGGCCTGCCGGTCATCGGCGACGACATCAAGTCGCAGGTCGGCGCTACCATCGTCCACCGCGTGCTCACCAAGCTCATGCGCGACCGTGGTGTTCGCCTCGAGCGCACCTCCCAGCTCAACGTGGGCGGCAACACCGACTTCCTCAACATGCTCGAGCGCTCGCGCCTGGAGAGCAAGAAGATCTCCAAGACCAACTCGGTCACCTCCCAGCTCGACTATGACCTGGGCAGCAAGAACATCCACATCGGACCGTCCGACTACGTCGAGTGGCTCGATGACCGCAAGTGGGCGTATATCCGCATGGAAGGCCGTACCTTCGGCGACGTGCCCCTCAACATCGAGCTGAAGCTCGAAGTGGTCGACTCGCCGAACAGCGCCGGCATCGTCATCGACGCCGTCCGTTGCGCCAAGCTGGCTCTTGACCGCGGTGTGTCGGGCGCTCTGTTCGATCCGGCTTCGTACTTCATGAAGAGCCCGCCGATCCAGACCAGCGACGATATCGCCCGGCAGAAGACCGAGGCCTTCATCGCCGGCGAAGGCGCCAAGGCCGCCAAGCCCAAACCGGCCGACAAGTGAGTCAGATCTAACTGGTAGGTACAGGGGCCCGGGGCGGCCGCCGGCAGGCCGGCGCCCCGGGCCCCACTATCTTTGAGGAACGAGTGTGACGGCAGGCCTACACATAGCGCTGGTCACGCCCTTCTCGTGGAGCATTCCCAGTGCTGTGAACCAGCACGTCGCCGACCTTGCGCTGGAGTTGCGGGCCCACGGACATCTGCCGGTCGTCGTCGTTTCGTCCGACGACCTCGAGGATGAGCCGCGAACCAGAGCTCTCTTTCACCGCGCCCGAGGCCAAGTCGTCGGCCTTCTGCAGGACTACCGCTCCGGAGCCGATCCGGACCGGCTATTGCTCCCGTCGGCGGGAGTCGGTCCTCTGAGTTCCGACAGCATGATCCCCGTGATCCCGCTCGGCCGAAGCCTGCCGATCCGCTTGAACGGTGGCGTGGCCAATCTCGGCCTGCCCGTCGACGTCACGTCTCGTCTCGAGAAGCTGATGCTCGGCGCCGGGTTCGACTTGGTGCACGTGCACGAGCCGCTGGCGCCGTCGCTCAGTTTCACGGCGGTACGTGAAGCGCGCAGCCCCGTGGTCGCGACATTCCACATGACTCCTGTCGGCGTCGCGGCGTACGAACTCGGGCAGTCGGTCCTCGATCGCTTCTTCCTGCGGCTCGACGCCCGCGTCGTCACCTTCCCCTCAGCGGTCGAGATGATGGACGATCTCTACCCGGGCGACTACAACGTGGTGTCGTGCGGCACTCGTCTCGCGACCGACGCGAATGTATCCCGCGCCGCCGCTGCGCCACCTACGCAGCAGTTTGGACTGTATGTCTACCGAGGTGACGGTCGTCGCTCGTTCAGGGCTTTCATCAGAGCCTTGACCGCCTCCTTCCCGACCGATCTCGACCACATCACGGTCGCCTTCGATCGCCGGTCGGCCGCGAAGTGGGTGCCTCGCACCGTGCCGCGCAGACTACGCACGCAGCTCGCCCTGTGCGATTTCGACTCTCCCGCGGAGTTGGCTCCCCTCTATGAGGCCGCGGCCGTGACGATCCTGCCCTTCTTGGGCGGCGAGTGGCTGTCGGTGACGGCGGTAGAGGCCGTTGCTTGCGGTTGCCCGGTGGTCGGACCCGATCTGCCGCCTGTT
>JAKAHF010000694.1 GCA_021815245.1 Actinomycetes bacterium | reverse complement strand
ACGAAATCTCACGGGAATCATGACTGAGATTACCGGCCAGGAGGTCGACGACGCTACGGCGAATGCCTCGCGGAATGCGCGAGCCTGGGTGCGCGACGAGGGCAGCGCCGCGCTGTTTCTCATCGGGAACATGCGGATGAAGGGCATGACGAGATCACTTTTCGCTCCGGCGGTCGAGGAGCTCATCGCTGAGGCGATGGAGTACGCCGCTGAGCAGGAAGAGGGGCGACTCCCGTACCGTCTCGTGATCTTCGCTGACGAGCTCGCCAACCTCGCACCGATCAAGGATCTCCAAGAGATCTACAGCACCGCGAGGTCCGCGCGGATCTCGGTCATCGCTGTCTTCCAGAGTTACGCCCAAGCTGAGCAAGTCTACGGAGCGACCGTGGCTCGTATTCTATTGGACGCCAGCGCCGCGATCGTCGTTCTCGCCGGCGTCAATGACCCTGATCTAATTCGGGACCTCAACACGATTGGCGGCTCCAAGCAGGTGACACTAAATGGTGACACCATCACCACACACCCGCTCATCGAAGGGCAGCACCTTCTCGCGTTGCGCAAGCCAGATCCGACGAATGGAGATCCGGGAACCGCGCTGATGGTCATGGCCAGTGCGGTGGCCAAGATAGATATTCCCATCTGGACGACGGAGTATCGCTACGACGATCGCGGGACAGTTCTCCCCCAACACAAGGCAGTAACAGAGACGCTTCGAAAGAAGAGAAGCCCCTGGCCCGCCTATCGCCGCGACGCGCTGGCTTGGTTCAAGCGACGTGCAACGCACCTGACCCCTGACACCACCGACGGCAACACGCCGACGGCAACTCCCGATGCGCAATCGGACGCCGACGAAGCCGCAGACACTACGGCAACGGTATCCGCCGATGCGAACCCGACGCCTGACGCCACTGTCGGCAACACGCCGACGATATCACCCGACGCTGACGGGCCCCTCGTCGACGCGAGGATCGGTCGTCCTCTCGTTCGCCGCGCACAGGACCGAGCGGGCCTCACCGGCGACTCGGCGCCGATGCAGCAGTCTGGCGATGTTTCGCCGCTCGCTCGTCAGCTCGTCCCGCACGACACTGACGCCTCAAGAGCTGAGCTGGTCGAAGAGCCACAAGGTTCCGGGCCCGGAGAAGACGATGTCACCGGTGAACTCCTCGACGTCCTCCAACTCGACGACGCCGGAGAAACGTTCATATCTGCCACCGATGGAGCACGTACGTACGTGCCAGTCGCTGGACACGGTGACAAGGCCTGGCTCGCAAGGCTCCTCAGCCAGGGGGGACGATACGGATTCAATCGAGAGTTCATCGACTCAAACAAGGTTGGTCTGAGGGGGCCCAGCAAGACAGGGGTGCTCATCTGGCCCGGACCGCTCACTGACGGGGTCTACGAGTGGCGAAGCTTTTGTATCAGCACTGGCGAGAACTGGCAGAGCAGCGGATTCGCGCTCGTGTCGAACGGCAAAGTTTCGAAGATCACTAAGGAACAGGCAGTTCGCTACCTACCAAAGAGTTGAGAAGGTCCCCATCCCCCACACTGGGGTAGCCGTGCCCTGCTTGTGCCCCACGTCAAGTGGTCACAGGGGCAAATGGTGACGCACCTGGGACACGGTCGCGGGCCCGGCCGAGAGCCGAAAGAAGAGGTAGGCCGTCACGGCCAGGAAGGCGACACCGAGGAGGCGGTCAACGAGACCTTCTGTCCGGAAGTGGCCGAGAGTGACGCGGCGACTGAGCCCACCAGTGAATGGAAAGAGGAGTGGTACCCCGCCCATCAGGCCGTCGAGGAGAAGATGTGAGAGGTAACCCACGAAGACGGCGAGTGCCATGCCCAGAGCGAAGTGCGGCACGGTTCCCAGGTGATATCCGAGGTAGCCAATAGACACTCCGGCCAGCGCAGTCAGGAGGTGGCGGCGGTGCCTTTTGAAGCCGAGTCGCCAGCTGGCGCGAGAGCCAAAGGTGAGCACCGAGCGGACCGCCAACATGGCCATCAACGCAGGAATGACTATGCGGATCGGCCAGTAGGCCGGCAGCCAACCGTGTGCTTGCGCGAAGAGGTGGCCAGCGGCGAATACGCCTAGCGAGAGAGCGCCACTGGCCGCAAGCGTGTGCGTGAGTCCGCGATGCTCTACCGCGAGTCTGCGAGACAACCACAGGGGCGCGGCGAAGAGCCATCCACCGGCATGTGACACAGCGCTGGTGGGAGTGTCAACGTCGGGCAGGAGTGCAGCTCCTCCCGCTGTGGCGGCAAAGACTCCCGCTGCTTCGGGAGTGAGGTGGAGCGCCATTGCCACACCGACTCCAATGAGTAGTCCTCCAGCAACGTGAGTGTGATGGCTCGCCATACCACCGACGGTCCGGTGTAATACGCGAAGCGCCACACGGCGTGGGGACCAATGCACGTGCCAAACGTGGTTTGCAGGGAACGGTCGAGAGCAAGAAGGAGGAAGGAGAGTGATTTTCAAACTGGTTACGAGGCTCTTCGTTGCCGTTGTCCTGGTGGGGGTACTGCTCGTCG
>JAKAHF010000693.1 GCA_021815245.1 Actinomycetes bacterium | reverse complement strand
CGGACGCCCTACGGCTGGGCGCCCGACGTGGTAAAGGCTGCCGTGGTGGCGCTCGTCCGGGCGGGCAGGGTGTCGGTGCAGACCAGCAAAGGCAAGAAGGTCTCGTCGGTGCTCGATGAGGGCGCCATGCTCCTTGAGCAGTTCGTCGAGGGTGAGGAGTATGCGGTCGACGTGTACTGGGACGGGGCGGGCCGCCCTGTGATCGTGAACCTCATGGCGCACCTGTTCCGGGACGCGGAGGACACGACTGATCGCGTGTACTGGACCGGCGCGGAGGTGCTCCGCGCGAAACTCGCGCCTCTCGGTCACACGCTCGGCGAGATCGGTGGGCAGCTGGGATTCTCGGACTTTCCCGCCCACGTGGAGCTGCGCGTCGTGCCGGGTGACCGGGCGGTCCCCATCGAGATCAACCCGCTCCGCTTCGCGGGGTTCGGCACCACCGATCTCGCCTGGTTCGCCTTCGGATCGAATTCTCACGACGCCTTTCTGCGCGAGTCCGTTCCCGACTGGGACGCCTTGCTGCGTGGACGGGAGGGCCGCGTCTACAGTCTGGTGCTCTGCAGCCTGCCGGCGTCGATCGACCGTTCGCGGATCGTGGAAGTGCGGTGGGACGAACTGGCGGCATCCTTCGAGGGACTCGTGGCGCTGCGGCCGATCGACTACCGACGGTACCCGATCCTCGCCTTCGCGTTCCTCGAGAACGACGGCTTGGACGAGCCCCGCCGGCACCTCGACACGGATTTCACGCGGTTCCTGCGCATGGGCTCCGACACTGCCCTCCCCACGCGCACACGAGGGGAGTAAAGTGGGGGTGTACGAGGAACACCCTCAGCAGCACTCGTTGTGCGCTGTACCCCATGAAGGAGCTGGTCATGACGCGCAATAGACGTTTCCTGCTCATCATCGCCCTCGTTGTGGTCGTCGTCGCGGTCGCGGGAGTGACCGTCGCGCGGGCCTTCGGGGGCGCCGACCTACCCACGATGACCCCCGCGCAACTGTTGGCCAAGGTGGCGGAACAGGCGCCGAAGACCACGGCCCTGAGTGGAGAGTACGCGTTCACCAACAACATCCTCGGGACCGACACCGGGCCGCTGGGCAGCCTCGCCGGTCTGAGCGTCCCGTTCTTGGCGCCGCAGGGCAGTGGCAAGGTCGCCGTCGCCGACGGCAAGGCGAACGTCACCCTCGTCGGAGGCGCGAGCACCATGCAGGTCGTCCACAACGGGACCACGCTCTGGGTCTACTCGTCGTCGACGAACACCGCGACCGAGTACACGCTGCCCGCCCACACCTCGACCGACGCCTCGGCCAACACCACCACGACCACGGCGGTCCCGACCGATCCGACCACCGCGATCGAGCATTTCCTCGCCAAATTGGCCCCGAACGCGACCGTCGCCATCACGGGCCAGCAAGAGGTTGCCGGCCAGGCGGCATACACACTCGTGTTGACGCCGACGGCGCCCAACACCGTGCTCGGTTCGGTCACTGCGGCCATCGACGGCAAGACCTTCGTCCCGTTGAGCATCCAGGTGTCGGCAAAGGGGAACGCAACTCCTGTGCTCTCCCTCGTGTTCACCAAGATCACGTACGCGGCCCCGGCCGCGAGCGCGTTCGACTTCACCCCGCCGGCGGGCGCGACGGTGAACAAGCAGGATCTGTCGTTGAAGCTCCCCGCCGCGGGCGGCAGCCTGCCGTTCGGGAGCGGGAGTGATTCGGCCACCGGGACGGCCGGTACCGAGAAGCCGGCGCCGCTGACGCTGGCCCAGGCCGAGGCCAAGGCCGGCTTCCACGTGCTGTCACCCACGACGGCTGATCCGGCCCATCCCTTCGGTGGCGCCTACGTCGTGAACATCCCGGCCGACCTCGCGAGCAAGATGGCCGCCGGTGCAGGATCTTCGTCGACGACAAGCGGTACCGGGACCAGCACCTCCTCGCCCGACACGACCGGCCTTCCGGCGGGCCTGCAAGGGTTGGGGCAGGGCCTCAGCACCTTTGCCCAGGGGTTCGTCGGCGAGTTGAAGGGGCCGATCGTGGTGCAGCAGTACGGGAAGGGGTTCGGCACCGTGATGCTGGCGCAGGCCGCCCTGAACAGCACGACCGGCAGCAGTTCGCTCTTCGGCGGCACCGGCGGGACCAACCCGCTCACCATGCTGCCCCTGTTCAAGTCCACGTCGGTGAACGGCCACCAGGCGCTCGAGATGATCACGCCTCTCGGAGGCTTCGTGATGTGGCAGCAGGATGGCTCGCTACAGGTCGCCGCGGGCATGGTCTCGCAGGCTGACCTGGCCAACTTCGCCGCCGGCCTGCAGTAAGAGGAGACCGCGCGCCGCTGCGGCGCCGCCGGTAAGGTAGCAGGGAGGGCCGCGACTGGCGTCGCGGCCCTCCCTGCGTGTGGGGGCCCCGATGGGAACCTTCGAGTTGGCGTTCGTTCGGCGCCAAAGGGGTTCGTCGGTGCGACGACGGCTGCTATGCTGGCCGGACCGTATCTCTCGTCGGCCTCGGCGCGCATTCGGGGCGAAATGAGC
>JAKAHF010000692.1 GCA_021815245.1 Actinomycetes bacterium | reverse complement strand
ACCTCCCGGCCCTTCTCGCGGATCTTCAAACAGAGCTCGGCGATCGCCTCGACGTCGGAGTCGTCTTCCAGCGGAAAGCCGATCATGAAGTAGAGTTTCAGCGTGGTGCGTCCGGTGCGGAATGCCTCCTCGGCCGCGGCCAATACGTCGTCTTCGCTCACGTTCTTGTTGACCATGTTCCACATGCGTTCGCTACCCACTTCGGGGGCCAGCGTCAACGAGGCGCCGGTCGGCGAGACCACGTGGGCAAGCCGCACCGCGGCACTGTCGACCCTCAGCGAGGGTAGCGAGACGCGCACCTCGGGATGGCGGGTGGCCATGCCGGTGAGCACCTCCCGCAGCTGCGAATAGTCGGTCGTGGAGAGCGAAGCGAAGGCCAACTCCTGATGACCGCTTGTCGCGAGCTGCTCTGCCGCCATCTGCATGACTTCACCGGCAGGGCGTTCGCGAACCGGCCGGTACCACATTCCGGCTTGGCAGAAGCGGCAACCGCGTGTGCAACCGCGCATCACCTCGATCCACGCTCGGTCGTGCACACCGGCGGTGAGGGGCACCAGGCACGATGCCGGATAGGGCGCGCCCGCAAGCCTTTCTCCGATGCGCCGCGTCACTTTCCGGCTGGAACCCGGCACGTAGATGCCCTCCACCCCGCTCAGCCGTTGCTTGAGCTCCGCGCGCGGCACGCCGGCACGCTTCGCCTCGAGGGTCACTCGCAGCACCTCGGGGAAGATCTCCTCCCCGTCACCGACGGCAAACCCGTCGAAGAACGGCGACAGCGGGACGAAATTGGCGCAGCCCGGTCCGCCGCCCAGCACCAGCGGGTGCTCCCCGGTTCTGTCCGACGCGTGAAGCGGGATCCCCGCCAGGTCGAGCAGTTCGAGGATGTTGGTGTAGTCGAACTCGTGCTGCAGCGTGAGGCCCAGCAGGTCGGCCGAAGCGACCGGCGTCCAGCTCTCCACAGTCAGCAGAGGCACCTGCTCCCGCCGCATCGCCTCGATGGCGTCGACCCACGGCAGGTAGGTGCGTTCGACCCCTACGCCGGCGGTCTCGCGGGCCAAGTGGTAGAGGATCTGCAACGCCTGGTTGGAGATACCGATCTCGTAGGTGTCGGGAAAGCCGAGGACGACCCGGAGTTCGTCGGCGGCCTCGCTGAACCCCGAAGCGGCACCCGGCTCCTCGCCTATGTAGCGCGCCGGCTGCCGGACCCCGGCGATGATGGCTTCGAAGCGCAGCCGGATCTCAGACTCGCAGCCGGTATGAGCACTCAATGGCGCAATGAGCCGGCCAGCGACATGATGCGGCTGGTCGCTGCCGGAGCTCCGTTCTCGAAATAGCGCACGGCGGCGAAACCCAGCGCGACGGTGGCCGTGTAGCCGCTGCTCGCCTTGACAACAAGTCCGATACCCGGGACCGACCGCACGAGCGAGCGGGCCAAAGCCCTCAGGCCGAAGCCCGCCGCTACCACGGCAACCAGTTCGATCGCGCGCTCGCGGTCGATTTCTTCGCCATACAGGTTGGCTATGGCCAGCACCATCTTCACCTGGTTTGCCGTCATGGCCGGCATGTCAGAACCCGGAACGAAGAAGGCGATGCCGATGAGGGCATTCTGGGCAGCGGTGCGGTAGATCACCCGGCTGGCCGCCGCCGCGCGCAACGCCGGATATCGGCGGCCGAGAGCGGGCGCCTTGTCGCCTGCGGTTTCGGCGCACAGAGCAAACAAGCGATCCCACCCGGCGTCGGTAGCCCCGAACGACAGGCGCGTGCACCGTGTGAACGGCCGGGTGGCCTTGCCTGTCGCCTCGGTGCCTTCGTCGACGATCACGATCGCCCCGCCCTTGGGCGCGGCCGGCTCCAGCGCGGCCAGCGCCTCTGCCTCGTCCTGAGGCCGCGCAAACACCAGGAGCAGCTCACCGGGCACCGACGTCAACGCCGGCAGCTCCGCCAGAGGGCGGACCCAGGCCGATGGCAGTGTGCCGCCCGTCGAGAACTTCTGCTGCGCGGCAGCTACCAGATCGGGGTCACCGGCCAGGGTGATACCCGCGGAGTCGGACGTCTTGGCGACGGCCTCTTTCCAGGCGTCAAGCGCTTTGGATAGGCTCAATGGCAGTCTGGGCACTCACGGCCTCCCCAGTGCTCGAATTGAGAACTTTCGCGTCTACTTCTGGGCACCGGCTACCGAATGCACGTGAATGCTCTCAAGCAGACCGATGGCCATCAAGAATACTACCAGGGAGCTACTCCCGAAGCTCACAAAAGGCAGCGGAAGTCCGGTGACAGGCATGATGCCGATGGTCATGCCCACGTTGACGAACACCTGAAAGACCAACACGCCGGCCACCCCGGCCGCGACAAGGGTGCCGTAGATGTCCCGCGACATGCGCGCGATGCGGAACGCCCTCCAGACGATGACGGCGAAGAGTCCGATGAGCAGCGCCCCGCCCACAAAGCCGAGCTCCTCGCCGATGACGGCGAAGATGAAGTCGGTGTGTCGCTCGGGCAGGAAGTTCAGATTGTGCTGGGTGCCG
>JAKAHF010000691.1 GCA_021815245.1 Actinomycetes bacterium | reverse complement strand
GCTGGCGCCGGTGCTGGCAGCGCACGGGCTGTCGAGCCGGCAGGTCGCGACGCTCTGCGCGGCGTGGGCCGCCGGCACCGCCGAAAGCCGCAGGCTCATCCTCAGCGACCCGCTGCTCGTCATCCGCGCCGAGGACGAGGCGCGCCGGCCCAGAGAGCGCGCGCCTCGAGACAGGTTGCTCGGTGACGTCGCGGCCATCGCCGCCATCGCGCGGCGCGCGCGACGCCTCGCGCTCGACGAGCCACACGCGCGCCCGGGCGGTGACGCCGAGCACGAGCTTCAAGCGGCGCTCGCCGCCGCCGCGGCGGACACGGCCGCGCTGTTCCACGCCCTGCGGGAGGAAGCCACTCGATGATTCACCAGGACATCCGGATCGCCATCTTCGAGCTGCACCGAAAAGGTCACGGCAGCCGCAGCATCGGCAAGGCCCTGAAGGTGTCCCGGTGGGTCGTCCGCCGCGTCCTTCGCAGCGGCAGCGTCGAGGTGCCTCGCCCACCTCGCACCGAGAAGGCGGAGGCCTTCGAGGCGGACGTTCGCGAGCTGCACGAGCGCTGCAAGGGCAACCTCGTCCGGGTGCACGAGGAGCTCGTCGCCCTGGGCGCGCGCTTCTCCTACCAGTCGCTCACCGGCTTCTGCCGCCGCCATGGCATCGGCCACGAGCCGAAGAAGCCCGCCGGCCGCTACCCATTCGGACCGGGCCAGGAGATGCAACACGACACCTCGCCGCAGGACGCGTGCATCGGCGGCGCGGTGCGCCGCATTCAGACGGCCTCGCTCGTTCTCTGCTACTCGCGCATGCGCTTCATTCAGCTCTACCCGACCTTCAATCGCTTCATCTGCAAGCTGTTCCTCCACGACGCGCTGCAGTTCTTCGGCGGCGCGGCGCGCGACGCGATGATCGACAACACGCACGTGGTGGTGCTCCGGGGGACCGGCGCCCAGATGGTGCCGGTGCCGGAGATGGCGGCCTTCGCGGAGCGATACGGCTTTCGCTTCGTCGCGCACGAGAAGGGCGACGCCAATCGCTCCGCGCACGTCGAGCGCGGGTTCGACCACGTCGAGCGAAACTTCCTCGCCGGGCGGGAATTTACCGACTTCGCCCACGCCAATCGCGAGGCCATCGCCTGGTGCGAGCGCGTGAATGCGAAGCCGCGGCGCGAGCTGCACGCGAGCGCGCGAGAGCTGTTCGCGCGGGAGAAGCCAGCGCTCAAGCCGCTGCCGCTCTGGCTGCCGGAGGTCTACGTGCTGCAGCACCGCATCGTCGACCTCGAGGGGTACGTCCACGCCGACGGGCACATCTACTCGGTGCCGTACCAGCTCATCGGGCGGCAGGTGGAGGTGCGGGAGACAAAGGACAAGCTGCGCGTCTTCGACGGGCCTCGGCTCGTCGCGGAGCACGAGCGCACCTTCTGCTTCGAGAAGCGGCGGCTGACGAAGGAAGAGCATCGTCCTCCGCGAGGCCAGGGCCGCGAGGCGATGCGGGACAACACCTCGCCCGACGAGCGCGAGCTGCTCGCCGCCGAGCCGCCGTTGCCCGAGTACGCGAAGGCGGTGAAGGACAAGGCCGGTCGCTGGCCCGCCGCGCTCCGGAGGCTCGCGCAGATGCGGCGCGACTACCCGAGCAAGCCGTTCCTCGCCGCCATCGAGACGGCCTCGCACTACGGCCTCCACGACCTCGACCGGCTGGAGCGAATGGTGCTCCGCAACATTGCCACCGAGTACTTCGTCACGCCGGTCGACCGACGTACTCGCAACCCTGACGAGGAGCCGGGCGATGAAGGATGAGCTGGAGCACCTGTTCAAGAGCTTGCACCTGAAGCGAGTCGCGGAGCTGTTCGAGGAGGAGTGCAAGCGCGCCGAGAAACAGAAGCTGTCCCACCAGGAGCTCTGGGCCCGCCTGCTGCGCGCGCAGTGGCAGCGCAACCAGGAGACGGCGCTCTCCTGGCGTATCAAGCAGGCGCGGCTGCCGGAGCAATGGTCTCTGGAGACGTTCCCCTTCAAGCGGCAGAAGGGCGTCGACCAGCGGCAGATTCGCACCTTCGCCGAGCTGGAGTTCATCCCGAAGGCGGAGAACATCGTCTTCGTGGGCGGCACCGGCGTCGGCAAGACGGGCCTCGCCTCGGGGCTCCTTCTCAAGGCGCTGCAGAATGGTCACCGCGCCGTCTTCATGCGCGCGCAGGACCTGTTCGACGAGATGTACGCGTCGCTGGCGGACCGGTCGACGCGCAAGCTGCTCAATCGCCTCGTCGGCGTCGACGTCCTGCTCATCGACGAGATGGGCTACCTGAATCTCAAGCCCGAGCAGACCAACATCTTCTTCAAGCTGATGGAGGAGCGGTATCGCCGCAAGCCGACCATCATCACCACCAACCTCGACTACTCGGAGTGGGCCAGCTTCCTCGGCAACAAGTCGCTCGTCGACGCGCTCATCAGCCGCCTCCGCCACCAGTGCCACACGGTGAAGATCGACGGGCCGTCGCTCCGCGACCCGACCGGCTGACCGTCCTCATGCCTCTGTCGTCCACG
>JAKAHF010000690.1 GCA_021815245.1 Actinomycetes bacterium | reverse complement strand
GCCGGTGGGCGCGCATCAGCTGGGACGAGGCGCTCGACACCTGCGAACAGAAGATGCGCGAGCTACGCGACCGGTACGGCGCCGAGTGCATGATCTTCGGTCAGGGCACCGGCCGCGACTCGGGCGGTCCGATCATCTTTCTCGCCCACGCGTACGGCAGCCCCAACTGGACACTCTTCGGGCTGTCTGGCATCGCCTGCTTCACCCCGCGCCTGGCGGCGTGCACCATGGTCATGGGCGATATGACTTTTCCCGACGCGGCGCAGTTCTTTCCGCTGCGCTACGACGATCCCGAATGGAAATGCCCGGAGCTGATCGTGAGCTGGGCCCGCAACCTGCAGGGCAGCCAGTGCGCCGACCACTACTTCAGCGGCCACTATGTCATCGACATGATGAAGCGCGGAGCGAAGCTCATCGTGGTCGACCCGTACAACGGCTGGGAGGCTTCGCGCGCCGAACTCTGGCTGCGCATCCGCCCGGGCACCGACGGCGCCCTGGCCATGGGCATGATCAAGGTCATCATCGAAGAGGGGCTCTACGACAGGGAGTTCGTCGAGAAGTGGACCTTTGGCTTCGACAAGCTGAAGGAGGAGGTAGCCGGGCTCTCACTCGACGAGATCTCGCATATCACCTGGGTCCCCGCCGACAAGATCGTCAAGGCCGCCCGTATGTACGCCGCGGCCAAGCCCGCGCAGATGCGCTTCGGCCAGCCGCTCGACTCGAACGCCGAGGCCGTGGCCAGCATCCATGCGTTGGCCTGTCTGTGGGCGCTGACCGGCAATATCGACAATCCCGGGGGCAACGTCATCTCGCGTCCGGTCAAGGGCGTCACGGTCTATCCGTACTCCACCGTCGAGGTCATCCAGCTCTACGGTCAGGACTTCGTCGACAAGATGAACGAGAAGCGCATCGGCGCCGACAAGTACCCGCTGGTGAAGAACTTTCGTTCTTGGGCCATGTCCGATGACGTGCTTGAGCAGATGGAGACCGGCACGCCCTATGCGATCAAGGGCCTCTGGTGCCAGACCAACAACTTCCTCGCCGGCACGGCGCAGGACCCGCGCCGCCACTACGAGGCCGTGAGCAAGCTCGAGTTCAACGTCGTGGTCGACACGTTCATGACCCCGACCGCGCAGGCCATCGCCGACATCGTGCTGCCGGCCGGCGCCATCACCGAGAAGGACTCGGCCTTCACCACAGGCGTGCCCTGCAACCCGATCTACAAAGTCGCCGAGACCGGCGAGGCGCGCATGGACTGGGAGATCAACTTCGAGTTGGCCAAGCGCCTCAATCCGCAGGCCGTGCCCTGGCCGAACGTCCGCGCGCTGTTCGACCAACGCTTGGCGGTCACCGGCCACAGCTTTCAGTCGCTTGTCGAGGCTGGGTACTGTCTGCCGCCCAAGGGCGACTCCACGGCGCCCTATCACCGGCACGAGAAGGGGTTGCTGCGCCCCGACGCTCAGCCGGGCTTCCGCACGCCCTCGGGCAAGTTCGAGTTTTACTCGCAGAAGTTCGAGGAATACGGCCTCAATCCGCTACCGCATCACGTCGAACCGATCGAAAGCGAGATCAGCACACCCGACATCCACAAGGAGTATCCGCTGATCCTCAACACCGGCCGCCGTGTCGGCGTCATGTTCCACTCCGAGCATCGCATGATCCCGTGGTTGCGTGAGATCAATCCCGACCCGCCGGTCGAGATCCACCCCGAGACCGCCGAGAAGTACGGCATCAAGCACGGCGACTGGGTCTTGATCGAGGGCACCATGGGCAAGGCCAAGCGCAAAGCCAAGATCACGCCGCTGACACACCCGAACGTCGTGGTGGCGCAGCACGGCTGGTGGATTCCTGAAGCTCCCTATGCCGGCGACGGCAACCCCTACAAGGTCTGGGACCTCAACGTCAACCAGCTGATCCCGATGGGCAAGAACAGCAAGTCGGGTTTTGGCGGCGCCTTCACCAAGACGATGCTTTGCAGGATCTCCAAGGTGAAGGAAGGCGAAGAGGTCAGCTATGGGTAGAAACGGTCTGCTCATCGACTACGAGTACTGCACCGGCTGCCACTCCTGCGAGGTGGCCTGCAAACAGGAGCACGACTATCCCGTTGGGAAGGGCGGCATCAGTCTGTGCGAGATCTTGACCGAGAAGCCCGACAAGACCTACCGCATCGACTACATCCCCTTTCCCACCATGTATTGCGATCTGTGCCCTACGCGCACCGCGAAGGGTGAACAACCCGCCTGCGTGAAGCATTGCCAGGCATCGACCATGTATTACGGTGACGTCGCCGAACTGGCCGCGATCATGCAGGAGAAACCGCACTGTGCGCTCTTCACGCCTCGCTAGGCGGGAGCGGGCAGCGCGGGTCAAAGCCGACAGACAGCACGCGAACGAGCAGTGTAGATAAACCAGTAGGAGCAAGGTGAGTATGTGATGGCAGAGCAAGACTTCATCAACTGTGGCATCGGGGCCATGCTGAAGGTCACCGTCAAGGACGGCGTGATCACCCGCATGCGCCCGCTACGCCTGACCGAAGAGGAC
>JAKAHF010000689.1 GCA_021815245.1 Actinomycetes bacterium | reverse complement strand
GGTCATCGACCTGACGTCACCCGTGACGATTACGGCCTGCCCGCCTGCCTCGACTATCCTGTCCGCGAGCGCCCTGATGCGGTCTTCGCGGCGGGCGGTCAGCACGAGGGCAGCGCCTTCACGGGCAAAGAGCTCAGCGGTGCACTTGCCGATGCCGGCGCTCGCTCCGGTAATGACTGCGATCTTGCCGGCAAGTCTCTTCACTGCGTGTCTCTCCTGGTACGGCTGGGGTTTCCAGCAAGGCCAACCTCCGGCAGCTCGATCTCGCAAATGATCAGCTCGAGCAGCCTGAGGTGGGGCTCTCGGTTGAAGTTGCCGGTGACGGCGGCATTGAGGTAGTGCATGTCCTCGCCTTGCGCCCATGACATCCACAGCCACTGGAAGGCTGTGGGGTCGACGTCGGGTCGGATGCTGCCCTGAGCCTTGCCCTCCTCGATGTAGCTGAACAGCAGGCGGCGCGGCTCGGTGAGGCGCGCGACGGTCTCGTCCATGTCGCGGCTTGGCTCGAACACCGGGGCGATCCAGGCCTGGGCCGGGCGGTTCATGGCGAACTGCATCATCGGCGAGTTCCACATCTCGACGTCCGACGTCACCATCTCAAGATGGTTGTGGCCGATCTCGCGCAACCGTGTGGGGACCCAAGCGTGTGACGACGACCGGTGCCAGTCGGCGGAGCGCCCGACCACGTACTCGAGCGCCGCTGCCAGCATGTCGGTCTTGTTCTCGAAGTAGCGGTACAGGGCCATCTCAGAGACGCCGACCGCCCGGGCGATGCGCGAAACGGTGGTGCCTTCGAGGCCGTACTGCCCGACCAAACGGACGGTCGCCGCGACGATCTGCGCTCGTCGCGCAGTGCCTTCCATACGCCCGCGCCGGGCTTCTCTCGGCTGACTATCGGCCGCCTGTGTCAAGACAACCCTCCAAAAGAACAGCTTGACCACGTGCCCCGCTGCGTAGTATACGTATACATACTAACAAGAGTAAGGGATACCCGGAAAGTCCGGGCCCGCCGTCTACCGGGCGCGTTTGACAGCAATGGTACTTGGGAAATACCCTTGACTCAGAGGGGACAGCACGTTCGCGATGTTAGGCGCAGATGCATCGTGGCCCGCGCTCCATGCCACACGCGGTCCATTGCGCATTTTGACCCTAGTCGCCTCATGATCCCCGGCAGATGCTTCGCGCGATTGACGCGGCAAGTGGCGTAAGTACTGGCGTTGTGGGGTTCAAACGAAGGGAAGGGGCAAATATGAAGAAGTTGATGATTCTTGGCCTGCTGGTGGTGGCTCTCCTCTCGCTTCCGCTGCTCGTGGCGTGCGGCGATGGTGAAGAGACGGCCACGACGGTGGCGCCTGGCACAACGGCCGTGACCGGTGGCACCGATACCACTGCCGTGGCTCCCGCCGAAACCATCAAGATCGGCGCGGTTGTCTGGACCGGTTGGCCGCTCGGCTATGACATGAAGCGCGGCGTCGAGATCATGGCCATGCTCGACAACGAGGCCGGCGGTATCGACATCGGCGGCAAGAAGTACAAGGTCGAGTTTGAGTTCATCGAATCGAACAACGACCAGACCACCACCATGTCGGCCGTGAACAAGCTCATCTACGAAGAGAAGGTTCAGTACATCATCACCGACACGATGTACCCGGGCGCGGTGTTCGCCGAGACCGAGAAGAACAAGGTCATCTCGTTGACCGGTTGCCCGATTCCGACCATGTTCGATCCCACCTACAAGTACACGTTCCAGGGCGGCACCATGATGCAGGCCACGCCTGAGGTCGCCGGCTGGATCGCGAAGAACACTCCCGAGTTGGCCACCAACGGCACCGTCGACTTGGCGTTCCCCGACGAGGCCGGTGGCATCGGCTACGCCATGGGCGTGAAGGCGACTCTCGAGGCGTACGGCATCACGGTCAAAGAGATCAAGTACCCCGTCACCTCCACCGACTTCAGCGCCATCGGCACCCAGGTGAAGGCCGACAACCCCTCGGCGTTCATCGCGGTCGGCAACAGTGCCATGGACGCGACAATCTACCAGGCGGTCGTGCAGGCCGGCTACGCTGGCCTGCTCTTCAGCACCACGACCGTCACCTATGAGACCCTCAAGACCGCCGTGCCCGAGGAAGCGCTCGAGGGGTTCATCGGCGGCGCCTGGCCGGTCGAATTCGATCCGGCAGCCACTGAGATCGCCAAGACCTTCAAGGCCAAGTGGATCGAAGTCAACGGCAAGTGGGACGGCCCCGAGATCCAGCTGACCGCCGCCTACGCGGCGCTCCGTGCCGCTCTCGTCAAGGCCGGCTCGCTCGACGTCGAAGCGGTCGCCAACGTGCTGGCTGCCGGCCTGACCTTCGAAGGCCCCACCGGCAAGGGCGAAATGATCCCGCGCAACGATATGGGCATTACCCGCACCGTCGACAACATCTCCGAGTTCTGCATCAAGAAGATCGAAGGTGGCAAGCCCACCCTGCTCCACATGATCACCCTCGACGAGGGCAAGGGCTACCTGGCACCGGGCGTTCTGGGCCAGTAGTCCGCGGCA
>JAKAHF010000688.1 GCA_021815245.1 Actinomycetes bacterium | reverse complement strand
TCTAGGGCCTCGCCGCTATCGACGTCTTCTCCACCTTCGTCACGGCCTCGGTGCTCCGCCAGGTGACCATGGCTGCCGGACCGGAGCATGACGCGCACGCGCAGTTGCGCAAGGTCGGCCACACCGTCGACGCGGCCGCATTTCCGAGCATCGTCCGCGCGCTTAGCGAGGGGAACCTGCTCGACTACGACGCCGAGTTCGAGTTCGGCCTCAGGGCGCTCGCGGCCGGACTTGCCCACGTGCCAGCGGACCGTATCGCAGAAGGGAGCGACTCCAAATCATGAAGGTCCTTACCGTATACGCCCATCCGAACCCCAAATCGTTCTGCCACGCGGTTCTCGACGAATTCACAAGCGGTCTCCGCCAGGCCGGCCACACGAGTGAAGTCGTCGACCTGTACGCGATCGGCTTCGATCCGGTCTTCCACGTCGAGGACTTCGCGAGCTACGTTCACGAATCCATGCCTGCCGAGATCCTCGAAGAGATGGATCTGAAGAAGCAGGTGATCGCTCAGACGCACAACCCGCTCACCCGCTCGATAGCCACTCGATGGCTGCGCGACAAAGACGCCAAGACGATCGCCAGATTCATCCACAGCCGCAGGCCCAAGGGCGCCGCAGAGCAGTGGCAGAAGGTCGAGAGCGCCGACGGGTTGGCGTTCATCTCCCCCGTCTTCTGGCTGCACTTTCCGGCGATCATGAAGGGCTGGTTCGAGCGGGTGTTCGCCTACGGCGACGCCTACGCGCTCGGCGTCGACGGTTGGCACGGCGACATGCGCGGCCGGGTGCCTCTGTTGCACCACGAGAAGGCGCTCGTCATCAACACGACGCTCTTCCAGGAAGGCGACTACGAGCAGTTCTTGCAGGAGCCCATGACCCGCATCATCGACGACTGGGGACTGCGCTACCCGGGAGTCAAGAAGGTCGAGCACGTCTACTTCTACAAGGTGCCGGTATGCGACGTCGAGACAAGGCAAGGCTACCTGCGCCGGGCACACGAGTTGGGCAAGATGTTCTTCGAGGAGGCTTGAGATGGTCGAGACAATCATGAAGGCGCACAAGTGCGACCACTGTGCCATCAGGTGCAGGGCCGCCGCGAGACCAAACTCGGTGTTCGCCCGTTTTCACCGCTGGCACATGACCTGGTGGCCGGGCTGGAGGATCTACCAGGCGCAGCTTCGCGCCCGGGCCATTTAGAAGGAGGAGCGATGTACCACACTGTTGCAGGCGCCACGCCACGTACAAAGCGGCATAGCGAGTCACGCCGGCACTCGGACGTGGCGCCGAGCGGCGATCGCCGCACTGTGGTGGGCGATCGCACGACCAGGCTCATAGACCGGCTGGATCCGGCCGAGGCCTTCAACTTCGAGCACTTCCGCATGCGGCACATGGTCGCGGAGTTGCTTCGCCCCGGCCTCGTGCCGGGCACCGAGGCACCCGACTTCGAGCTTCCGTCCACCGACGGGTCACACCTGCGGCTGAACAGCCTTCGAGGCCGTCCCGTGCTCCTGCATTTCGTCAGCTACACGTGCCCGGTCACCCGTGGCGGCATGGCGGCTGTGCGCGAGATGTACCGGCGATACGGCAAGCGGGTCGCTCTCGTCGAGGTATTGATCCGCCAGGCCCATCCGGGCGAGCACCACGGGGCCTATCACACCTACGAGGAGAAGCTCCGCGACGCCCGCGACTACCAGGCTGAGGAGAACGTGCCCTGGCCCGTTCTGGTCGACGACCTGGCCTGCACGGTGCAGCGGCGCTACGGCGGCCTGGCTGCCGCCGCCTATCTGATCGACAGCGCCGGAACGATCGCCTTCTGCGGCACGTGGGGCCTATCGCCGGCTCTCACCCGGGCCCTCGACGAGCTTCTCGCGCGCGGCGGTTCAGGCGCACCGGCTGGCGTCGGCACCGACCGGCGCCCGCACCTTGGAGGAGCCATCGTCGGAGGGCGCAGCGGTCCGGCGCGAGGCGGCCGGCGGTCGCTCATAGATCTGGAGCTCGGATTTCCCGGAGCCAACTTACTCATGCTCGTGGGACCGGCCTTCAAACGAGAGGACGCCGTCCGCCGCTAGTACCGCGGCAGGACACGAGGGGCAGGCGCGGCTTGAGTCGTCACTGCCGACTCCCTCCCAGGAGGCGTCTGCCCCACTCCCTCACGCCGCTCCTCTTGTCGCCGTCGAGCAGTCCGCGTTGCGCTTTCACACACCACCACACCGTCAGACCCGCGGAGACCGCGAACAAACAGACGGAGAGCCCGAAGACCGTGTACGCGATGCCGTCGGTGTGCTCGAGCTGTCCCAAACGTCTGAGGATGTTTCGCCAGTCGTGTCCGGCGCCGGAACCATCGTCGCCCAGGAGCGGCAACACCATGCGGGTGGCATCGTAGATGTAGATCGAGACGTTGTTGAGCGACTCCGCCGCCCACGCGATCATCAAGATCACAGCCATGCGATCGCGACGCCACAAGAAGTACCCGGCGAATGCCAGAGGCACCGCTACCTGCAGAAACGAGCCCGCCCCCTGCATCAGCAGCGGCGGGGCCCACAT
>JAKAHF010000687.1 GCA_021815245.1 Actinomycetes bacterium | reverse complement strand
CGAGGAGGGCGACCGTTCGCGCGATGGGGTCCACCACCGAATGGGGGCGCGAGGCGCCGGCCACTCCGAGCAACATGCCGGGAACGGCGGCGACCAGCAACGCACCGAGCGAGAGCTCCACGGTCGCCGGGAGGTACTGCCGAAGGTCGTCGGCGACCGGGCGCTGGCTCACGAGGGACTTGCCCAGGTTGCCGTGAGCCGTGTTCTCAAGATAGCTCAGGTATTGCTCAGGCAGGCTCTTGTCGAGCCCCCATTTCGCTTTGTACTGCTTCACGAGCGCAGGGTTGCTGGCCCCGCGCAGCCCCAGCTGTGCTATGAGCGGATTTCCCGGCACCTGGCTCGAAACGGTGAAGGTCACCAGAGACAAGCCCAGCAAGATCACCGGGAGCAGAAGGAGCCGACGTGCCACATACTGGAACAGAAGTCGACTCCTTTCTCAATCTTGCCACCGAGACGCTGGCGCGGTAGGTGTGCTACTTCTTCGAGAGGTTCCCGAGGAGAAGGTTGCAGCATGGTGAGTACGCGTTGCCCTGAATGTTGCTTCGATTCGCGAGAACCAGGTCGGGCTGCACCAACACGATGTCGTAGGCGTCATCCTGCATGTCGGACATGATGTCCTTGTAGAAGCCGGCACGCGCTTTGACATCAGCCGTAGAGAGCGCTTTCGCACTGAGGGCGACGATGCGGTCGTCCTTCACGTTCCCGAGCCATTGCGACGGGGTGCCCGGCGCGCCCACCAATCCGAACCAGGCCACGTATTCAGATGAGTCCGGGTAGTCCGGCGCCCAGTAGCCAAGTGTTAGCGGCAGTTTCCCGCCGCTGTACTGCTCGCCCCAGGGACCAATCTCCAGCGGCTGAAGGGTAACCTTTATCCCGATCGCCCCAAGATCGTTCGCCACCTTCTGGGCAAGGATGTTCGTGTCGACGCCGTACAGCGCCTGATTCGGGTAAGCAAGGGTCACGCTGAAGCCGTTTGGCTGTCCTCCCTGTTGGAGAAGGGTCTTGGCCTTGGCTACGTCTTGCTTGATTGGCGTGCCTAGATCCGTTCCGATAAAGCCCTGGGGGATGGTCGTGACTGGTTGCTGGCCGTGCCCACCGACCGTAGCTTTGATCAGGCCGGGATAGTCGATCGCCAATGCCATAGCCTGCCGGACAGGCTTCGTCAGCCGGGGGTCAGCCGATGCATTCGCTTCCATGTAGAGGAAGTTGTAGGTGTGGGTGTAAGAAGCACTCACACCTGAGGCACCCTTCAATTGGTCAGCGACGTCCTGACTGATGTTCATTGCGACGTCCACGTCACCGCGTTCCAGGAGCTGCCGCTGCGAGGCGGCGTCTTTCACCTCCTTGATGATCACCACTTGGGCCTTCGCCGAGAGAGGCCCCCAGTAGTTCGGGTTCTTCTTGAACCGAAGCTCGGTCTCGCGGGTCCATGTATCAAGCATGTAGGGCCCACTCCCGGCGCTGTGAGCGTCGAGGTACGGCTGCGCCTTGTCAGCCGTGTCGGCCCCGACCGCATCGGTGCCGCCGTTGGCTTTCAGCACGCTCGCCTCCACGATCGCGCTGTATGGAGCCATGAGCTTGAACAGGAACGCGGAGTCTGGGTTTTCAAGCGTGACCTTCACCGTTGATGCGTCTGTCGCGTCTACAGCCGTGACGCCGTCCATGAAGAACGAAGGCCCGGCTTTAATGTTTTGCAGGCGCTGAAGTGAGAACTTCACGTCTGCGGACGTGATTGGTTGTCCGTCAGAGAACTTCGCCTTGCTGTTGATGTGGAACGTGTACGTCTTGAGGTCGGAGGAGACGTCCCATTTTTCCGCGATGACGCCGGCCGGCTCCGTCAGCGACCCCTCTTTCAGGGTGACGAGCGGCTGGTAGGCGGCAGAGAGGTAGATCTGACACGTATCGCAAAACGAGCGATGCGGATCGAGTGTCGAGAGGTCCGTCTGACGGGCCACAACGATGGTGTTGGAAGCACCACCGCTGCTGGCGCTGTCGTCGCCTCCGCAACCAGACCCGAGCAAGGCGATGGCGGCCAGTAACGGGCAAAGAACCAAGAGTCGCGATTTCATGGGAACTCCTCGCAGCCCGCCCGCCGGAACACCGGCGGACGAGCCATCAACTGACGCTTTGTCAGCTTTCGGCGGGAGTCTAGGCGTTGTGACGCAGGCCCGTCAACGTGCTGCTGCATCGGAGTTGACCTGGGGGCCAGAATGCTCCTTGACAGCCCTCGCCGGCGCGCGAACAATCGCGACAACTCTCCTGACGTTCTGTCAGGTGCGGTGCCCACAGGCGAAAGAGGTACGTCGCATGCAGCAATCTCATACGCGGGCTAACAGTCGGGATGCCGGGATGCGCGAGCGCGCTGCGCGCGTCTTGCCCGGCGGAATGTATGGACACCAGAACGCGGCGTGTCTTCCCTCGGGCGTCCCACAGTTCCTGGAAAGGGGCAGGGGCTGCCGCATATGGGATGTCGATGGCAACGAATATATCGATTTCATGTGTAGCTACGGCCCGATCGTGCTCGGTCACGCGCACGCGGTCGTGGACGCGG
>JAKAHF010000686.1 GCA_021815245.1 Actinomycetes bacterium | reverse complement strand
AAAGCCTCGATCTCGAGGTTGCCCAAGGCGAGGTGTTCGGGTTCATCGGCCCCAACGGTGCGGGCAAGACGACTACGATCAGATTGCTCCTCGACCTGCTTCACCCCACATCGGGTAGGGCGACAATGATGGGACTCGACGCGCACCGCGACTCCGTCGCGGTGCGCCGTGCGACCGGCTATCTACCCGGCGAATTCGGGATCGAAGTGCGCATGACCGGACGGCAACTGCTCGCCTATTTCGGTCGCCTGCGAGGTCTCGAGGGGCTGGGTGACGCTCCGCAGTTGGCAGACAGGCTGGGACTCGACCTCGACGTACCCATGGGCCGCCTGAGCCGGGGCAACCGGCAGAAGATCGGACTGGTGCAGGCCCTCTTCCATCGTCCCGCCTTGCTGATCCTCGATGAGCCGACGACCGGTCTCGACCCACTGGTACAAGACGGCTTTCTGCAGCTTCTCCGCGAGGCGCGCGACGAAGGCCGCACCGTGTTCCTCTCGTCACACGTGTTGGCCGAGGTCGAACGCGTCTGCGACCGCGTGGCCATCGTTCGCGGAGGTCACCTGGCCGCCCTCGAGACGACTGAGTCGTTGCTCGAGATGCGACGCAAGCGCGTCACCCTGGTCTTCGACCGCCCGGTGGATCCGGCTCCCTTCGCCGGGCTCCCCGGCGTCGGCGAGGTCATCGTTCAAGGCCCGTCGATATCGTTCCGCGTGCGAGACGGCATCGATGCGGTGGTAAAGCTAGCCGCCCAGCACACGCTCGTCGATCTGCGGATCGAGCATCCCACGCTCGACGAGGTCTTCATGGGCTACTACACTCCTCAGGGAGGCCCGCCGCGATGAGTCAGATCTGGAACCTGACCTCCCATCAGCTTGGACGGCGCTGGCGCTCCTTGCTTATCTGGAGTGTCGTCATCGGGGCTCTCGGAGCTCTCTATGTAGCCCTCTTCCCGGCCATGAGCACCATGCTCGACGAGTACATGAAGAACGCTCCCGAGTCGATGCGTCAGTACATGGGCGGCGTACAGGGCCCCATCACCATCGAGCAGTGGATGGACATGGAATTCACCGGCTCCATCATCCCGATCGCGCTGCCCTTCCTCGTGATGCTCATGGGAGCGCGGGCTGTGGCCGGCAGCGAAGAACGGAGGACGCTCGATCTTCTCCTCAGCAATCCCCTACAAAGGCGGCACATCGTCGCCGGAGCCGCGCTGACCATGGCGATCGCTCTGACCGGCGTACTGGTCATCACCTGGATCCTCACCTACATCGCGGTGCTCGCTTCGGGGGTAGGCCTGAGCGCGGGCCGGTTGGCCGAGGGTCTCGTCGTCTTCTGGCCCTACTGCCTCTTCTTCGGCTCACTGGCGCTGCTGCTGTCGGCCTTCATGCGGCGGGCGGCGCTCGTCACCACCATCACGGCCGTGGTCCTGGTGGCCATGTATGTGATCCAAGGTCTCTCCCAGGTATCCAAAGCGATCGAGCCGTTCAGGTTCGTATCGCTCATCTACCAACTGGGGCACCCGATCCAGGGCGACTTCCCCTGGACGGCCGTACTCGTCATGCTGGCCGCGATTGCGGTCTTCACGGCGGGGGCCATGGCTCTCCTCGCCCGTCGCGACGTGTACACCTGAGATGCAGTGATACCCTTAGCTGCGGTCAAAGCGGCATGACCGTGCGCGCGTGCGTCTGAGAGAGGAGAGAGAGTGGCCAAAGCTTGTCCGACCCCGCAGCCGTTTCGCTCGGTCGTCGGCACGATCGTGTTCATTACGGCGCTGTTCTTTCTCACCTTCGTCAGCCGGCTCATCTTCTCCCCGCTCTTTCCCACCATGGAGGCCGATGCCACACTGGGCCTGACTCCGGGCCAAGCCGGCTCGCTGTTCTTCCTTGGGGCCATCGGGGCTTTTGCCGGCTCCATGGTCGCGGGACTCCTCTCGAGCCGCATCAAGCATCGGGGATCGCTCATCTTCTCGCTGTTTCTCGTCGTACTCACCCTGGTCGGCGCGTATTTCTCACACTCGCTCTGGAGTCTGCGCGCGGTGTTCTTCGTGCTCGGTGCCTGCTCCGGACTGCACCAGCCTTCATCGATAGCCACCCTCACCGCCACCGTGCGTCGAGAGGACTGGGGTCGCGCTCTCTCGATTCACCAGTTGGCGCCGCCACTCAGCCTCGTAGCCGGTCCGCTCATCGCGGTGGCGCTCCTCCGGTGGTTCACCTGGAACGAGGTGCTACTCTGGATTGCCGCACTCGCCGCCATCGTAGGCGTAGCCTTCATGCTCTCTACGGGGGGAGTCGGCGCCTTTCCCGGAGACCCGCCCAGCCCGTCCATGGTCAGGCCGGTTCTTCGCACGCACTCCTTCTGGATCATGATCTTCCTCTTCGCCCTGGGCATGGGCGCCCAGGTCGGCGTCTATACCATGCTGCCGCTCTACGTTCATGTCGAACGGGGCATGAGCACCGCAGGCTCCAACACACTGCTCGGTCTGGCGAACATCGCGCCCGTGGTCACCGTCTTCATAGCCGGATGGATCACGTCGCGCATCGGCGAGAAACGCGCCCTGCTGCT
>JAKAHF010000685.1 GCA_021815245.1 Actinomycetes bacterium | reverse complement strand
GTAGTGCATCGGGCGGATACGGATGATCTTGCCATCCTTCACATCGACTGCCGACGCGTTGGATCCGTTTTCGGGCACTCCACAGAAGCTGATGTCTCGCACCAGCGTCTTTTCGCCCGATTTGCCGTTCGGCGCTCGGTCTTCCGCCATCCTGCCTCCTTCAGAGCTCGCTTATTCCGCCAGTCGGAATTGCTATTCCGTTCAAGTGCGTAGACCAACTATGCCACCAGCGACGGGCATAGTCAATCGCCAATGGATTGTCCGCTCAGAGCTTTGCCCAATGTCGCCGCCACGCTCTTCAAAGCTTCGGTGTAACGATCTTTGCCTCGTCCGCTGAATCGCTCGGCGGGCGCCACGATCGTGAGAACCGCCCTAACGCTGCCGTCACGCTCGAAGACAGGCACCGATACGGCGCAGACTCCCCGGTCGAGCTCCTCGAGATCGTAGGCCACGCCCTCGGCTTTCTCGGCCTCGAGTCTGCTCAGAGCCTCTTCTCGGCCGATGCCGTGGGCCGACATCGTGCGATAGTAGGGCCGCACCAAGAACTTCTCGCGCTCGGCGGGCCGCATGTGCGCGAGATGCACCCGCCATGCCGAGTGTGCCAGATTGTTCTGCGTGCGGCCTGTGGGGAGATTGAGGCGGAAGGGATGCTTGGTCGCCACCTGGTCGACGACGATCGCTCCTGCCGGACCCGCGACCGCCAGCTCCACCGTTTCGCCGGTGGACTCCGCCAACTGCTCGAGAAACGGCCGGGCCGCCCGTACAAAACCTACGTACGAGAAGGCAAGGTATGCTATGGGGATGTTCGCCCGGCCGAGATGGTACTTCTCGCTGACGGCGTCGTACGCGAGAAAGTCCTTGGCCTCAAGGGTGCGCAGCATGCGGTAGACCGTGGTCTTCGAGATCTTGGTCTGCTCGCAGATGTCGTTGAGGCTCCACTCGGGATGCTCGATATCGAAGAGCGCGAGCACGCTGAGACCTCGGGCGAGGGCGCGCACGAACAGCTCGCTCTCCTCCTCCACCCTGGCTCCGCCAGATTGTCTTTGCCGGCCTCCCGTCCTCGCCATACCCTCGGAACCTCCGCACTGGTAGATCGCCACGGCGACCGCGCAGCCGCCTCGCGATCACTTCCATTCTAGCAAAATGGAATAGCAATGCCGTTAACTGGAATAGAAAAGAAGTGGGCCCACCCGTTCGCCAAACCCGGCTATCGACTGGGTCTCCGGACACAACGGGGGGCGCCTTTCGGCGCCCCCCGCGAGAGCACTGTGCTCGCCCCGCCTCCCCCGCCGCTTTGTGAAGCGGCGGTCGAAGACGAGTGTTTCTCTGAGTCCTACTTCAACGGGTAGATGTCGTAGTTCAGAGTCTCGTTGACCGGGCCGTAGCCGGTGCCGCAGTAGGTGTAGGTACGATCGGGAACGCCCTTGACGACGTCGTCTTCGTCGATCTCGGCCACGCAACGGACCATGGAGCCGTCGCCCATGTACCAGCGGATCGGGAAGCAGTAGAAGCGGAAGCGCTTGCCGGCGACCTTGTCGAGGTCTCCACCAAGGTTCTCCACGCCCACGATGCCGTTGCCGAGCATGTACTTGTGGCAGGGTTCCCAGGTGCCTTCCTGGCCGAGGGCCTCGAGTTCGCCATAGGCGGCGTCGTAAGCTTCGCGGCCGTGAACCTGGATGTAAACCTCTTTGTCGAAGTTCGCGTAGGCCTCGATGCCGAACTTCTCGATGTACTCATCGGTGATCGGACGGCCGGTGGCGCCGCGGAGGTTCATCATGGGCGGGCCATTCTTGCCCATGGCGGTGTGGAGCGGGTGGTCGAGGGCCTGGGAGTCCATGGCCACGCACTTCGGCTGGTACTTGGCGAACCACTTGCCGGCTTCGAGACCGGTGCCGCAGGCATAGTGATAGTACTCTTTGGAGTCGTCGAACAGGCGGTGCATGCCGGTGTTGAGGCACACGACCATGCCCTTGAGCTCCTCGGGCTTGATGTTGGCGCGCTTGCAGGCGTCCTCAAGCTCGGCCGGGCCGATAAGGCCCCAGGGATGGATCTTGATCTCGAGGCAGACGGCGTCGCCAGTGTAGGCGTCGACCGGCATCTCGTGGGTGTAGCGGGCGCGACGACCATCAAACTCGCGCTCCATGACGTGACGCGGAGCGTCAGCGTGGGTGCCGGTGTGCTGCACGCAATCGACACGCTGCGTGAGAACGCCACCCTTGGCCATCGTGTGCATGGAATCGATGACCGGTTTGACGAAATACGGCCACCGCGGGATCTCGGCGCTGAACGGATGCGTCAGGTCAACCCAGACTTTCTTCCCCATGATTCCTACTCTTCTCCTTTTGAGAGGTTTTCCATCGACTTACGGGCGCTGATGCACCCGGTCTGTCCACAAACGAGCGGTCACCCGCTCCGCGCGCACGGCGCATTCTACCTTTTATGCCGCTATTTGCCTTCTTTTTCCTGCAGGTTCTTCACGGCCTTGGTCAGGTAGTCGAGCAGATTGGCGCGAAGGGCCTTCTGCTCTTCGGGAGTCCAGTTCTGCAGGCCCACGCCGCCGGCCT
>JAKAHF010000684.1 GCA_021815245.1 Actinomycetes bacterium | reverse complement strand
GCGAAGGCCAGCCGCATCGAGGACGGTCAGGCCTCGGTGGTCGCCGACCGCTGCATCAGTTGCGGCAACTGCACGATGGTGTGCTCCCAAGATGCGAAAGCCTACAAGAGCGGCATAGAAGGCAGTTTGGCCGCCCTGCACCGGGGCGAGGCAGCCGCGCTCGTCGCCCCCTCGTTTCCGGCGGGGTTCGATGTCCCGCCCCAGCAGATCATCGGAGCGCTGCGCAAGGCCGGTTTCACCTACGTGGTCGAAGTGGCATATGGCGCCGACCTGATCAACGAGGCGTCGCACGACTTCCTGGCCGAGCACCCCACCGGCATCCACATCGCGAGTGCCTGCCCCGCGGTCGTCGACTACGTGCGCAAGTACCATCCGGAACTCACCGACCGCATCATGCCGATCGTGTCGCCCATGGTAGCCACCGCTCTCGCGGTCAAGAAGCGCTACGGCCAGCACGTGCACTGCGTGTTTGTCGGTCCCTGCGTCGCCAAGAAGGCCGAGATCCTCGATCCCGAGGTCGTGGGAGTCGTCGATGAGGTGCTCACGCTCGTAGAGCTCGAACGAGTCTTCATGGCCCGGGGCATCGATCCCTCGCAGGCTCGAGCCAGCGATTTCGATCCACCCTTCGCGGGCAAGGCCCGCATCTATCCGGTCCCGGGAGGCATGCTCGAGAGCGCGGGCATCGGTGACGGCATTCTCGATCCGCGGTTGATCGTGGTCAGTGGCAAGGACGAGACCATCGAGACCCTGGCCGGACTGCCCGAGGAATTCGGCAATGGCACCCTGCTCGTCGAAGCGCTCATGTGCAAGGGATGCTATGCCGGACCCGGCGTGGCAAGCGCCGAGCCGGGCATGATGCGCCGCCGCCGCGTGGCTGAGTTCGCCGCCGAAAGCCTGAAGCGGCAGAAAGACGGAACCCTCCCCGACTACGACGCGGCCCAGATGCCCAGAGGCTTGGCCAGACGGTTCGAAGACTCCGACCAGCGCTCCGAAGGGCCGACCGAGGAGGAGATCCGCGAGATCCTTGGCCACACCAACAAGTTCTTCCCCGAGGACGAGCTGAATTGCGGCGCATGCGGATATCCCACCTGTCGCGCCAAGGCGACGGCCGTGTACGACGGCATGGCCGAAGAGACCATGTGCCTGCCCTTCATCATCGACCAAGCCGAGCGGGTGTGCCACGAGCTGAACGTTCCGTGGAGCAACCTGCGCGACGTGCACCGGCACCTGATCAACAGTGAGAAGCTGGCCTCCATGGGCCAGATGGCGGCGGGTGTGGCGCACGAGCTCAACAATCCCCTGAGCACGATCCTCCTCTACTCGCACATCCTCCAGCGCAAGCTCAAGGACCGAGACGATCTCGACCACGACCTCAAACTCATGGCCGAGGAATCGGAACGCTGCAAGAAGATCATCGGCAACCTTCTCGACTTCGCGCGGCAGAGCCGGGTGCGCATCGAACCGGTCTCGGTGCAGGAATTGGTCACCTCCGCCGCCGATGGCGCCGCCTGTCACCTGCCGGCTACTCCCCACGATTCCATCGAGATCGTGGTCGACGTGCCTCCCGGTCTGCGGGCCGACCTCGACCGCGACCAGATGACGCAGGTGCTCGTCAATCTCATCAAGAATGGCGTCGAGGCCATGGAGGGCAGAAGCGGCGCGGTCAAGGTCACCGCCCGGGCCGTCCCCGAGAGCGACCGCGTGCGATTCAGTGTGAGCGACCAGGGCAGTGGCATAAGCGCGGCCGCCAAAGACAAGGTGTTCCAGCCCTTCTTCACGACCAAGAGCATCGGCAAGGGCACCGGCCTCGGCCTGCCCATCTCCTACGGCATCGTCAAGATGCACAACGGCAATATCTGGTTCGAGTCGGAGCCCGATGTGGGCACGACATTCCACGTAGAGATCCCCATGACCCGCGCAGGCGGCGAAAGGAGCACCAAATGACCCCGCGTTGGACCATCCTCTTCGTCGATGACGATCGCGACTTCCTCGACGCCCAGGCGGCGTTCTTCGGAAGCCGCGGCCATGCGGTGCATACCGTCGAGAGCAGTCAGGACGCCCTCGACTTCCTTCAGGCCAACCTGCCCGACATCATCTTTCTCGACCTCATGATGGAGCGCTTCGACAGTGGCTTCAGGCTCGCTCACCAGCTGCGCAAGGACGAGCGCCTCGCCCACGTGCCCATCGTCATGCTGAGTGGTGTCGCCCGCGAGACGGGGCAGCGTTTCGACCAAGAGGGGCAGGGCCTGCTGTCGTGGTCGCGACTCGACCGTTTCGTCGACAAGCCGGCCACAGGCAAGCAGTTGCTCGGCATCGCCGAGGAGTTCCTCGAAGCCGCCGACGCCGAGCAGCACCATGCGGTAGAAGAAGGCGCGTGATGAGCGCGCGCATCCTCGTCGTGGACGACGAGTACGGGGTGCGCTCCGGCATTCGCCAGATCCTCGAGATCGAGGGCTACGAGGTCGAGGAGGCGGCGACCGGCGGTGAAGCCCTCACGCTGCTGCAGACCCTCGATTTCGACGTGGCCCTGCTCGACTACCGTCTGCCCGACATCGATGGTATGAC
>JAKAHF010000683.1 GCA_021815245.1 Actinomycetes bacterium | reverse complement strand
TTACCTCAACGAGCGACTCGCGGGTCGGCTCAGCGAGCCCGAGCGCCAGTCGCTCTCCACGCTGCTCGGCAAGTTGAACGCCGGCGTTTAGCACGTTAGCGATATAGCCGACCGTAGGCGGTTGTGCGAGAACCGCGGTGATGCGTCATTCGCGCATGGTTCGATGACAGTCTCGAAGCACCGCGAAACCCGAATCCCACGCCGGAGTCTCCACTCGTTGAACGAAGCGCTCAAACTACGACGGCTTCCCATTCATCGCGTGCGAGTCGTCCGGATTCGGCCTGCGAGTGCGAGACACGACGCTCCGACGTGAGCGATCTCGGTCCGGACTTCCGGAGATGATGGGCACACGACACTGCTAGCGCGAGTTTCGGGGCTATTTCGAAGACGACCGTCATTGTCGCTGGTCAGCGGCACTGATTGTTGAGACCGACTGTATTACCTAAGCGCGCGGTGCGAAGGCCTCCAGATCAAGGATCTCGAACAGCCGCTCCTGAAGTGGATCCATCTCGGTGAGCACGCGCCGGGCCCGTGGCCGTCCCCCCGTCGAGGGGTAGAGCAGCACGGTCTCTTGGATGCCGGCGAGCTCTCGCATGATCTCGCCGGTCGACAGGGCCAGACCCGCCCGAGCCACCTCGCGGGTCATGAGACGCAGCACGCTCAAGGCGAGCACGCAGCTGAACAGGTGCACGGCGATCTTCTGGTCGGTCCAGTGGAACATCGGGGCCACCGCGATGTAGTCGTGGTCCTTCAGTTGGCGAAAGCCCGCCTCGACCTCCCACTGGGAGCGATAGGCGGTGATGACCTCCGCCGTCGTCCAGTCCAAGCGGTCGGTGATGAGCACGCGCTTGCCAAAGATCTCCTCTTCGAGCGCGGCCCGGGCGTCGGGGTCGATGTCGAAGTCGAGTGCGAAGTCCTTCGGGGTTGAGCCACGCAGTTCGACGTGCAGCACCCGCTTCACCCAGCGCGGTGCCACGATCTGCTCGATCTCGGCCTCGACGGCTCGACGCCCCCGGCGGCTCTGACCCCCGGCGAGGCGTCGGGCGAGGTCGCTCAGTAACGCGGCGGCCTTGGCGAGGGTCTGGTCAAAGCCCCGGGACTGTTGGTGGTGAAACTCCGCCGAGTGAGTCACCACCACACGTAAGGTTCGCCCCAGGATCACCTGGGTGGTCTCGAAGGCCACCACGCCGGGCAGTTCGTCGTGGTCGACGACGCGGAAAGCGGTGCGGCCAACGCCCAGCAGATCGGGGTGCAGTGACGGCGGCACCGAGCCCACGAAGCACAGGTCGAGATCGCGCACCAGGGCCAGGTTGTCCGCCGAGTCCATGCCGGCGTCAAAGACCACCGTGAGCTGATCATCGGTGCCGAGAAACTGGCGCCGCAGTGCGCCAAGCGCGGTGGCGAACTGGGTGACGTCGGGCCGGTTGCCCGAGTAGGCGTGGCTCGCCACGGGAATGGCCCCGTCGCGCGTCACGATGAGCGAGAGCCCGACGATGCGTAGGTCGTGGCGCTTCTGCTTGGAGTGGCCCCTTCTCGCGATGGTGTTGCGATCGTTCGATGAGTCCACGTAGGTGACCACGTTGGTCATGTCGAGCACCAGGCCCGA
This sequence comes from Actinomycetes bacterium, assembly GCA_021815245.1. The sequence continues at coordinate 959 of JAKAHF010000683.1, read as the reverse complement.
GACGTCGATGTCGTAGTTCTCGAGCATGGTCGCCACGACTCGGGCGTGGATCTCTTGGAGATCAGCGGGCGTTAGCTGGTCCATGGCGTCCCAGAACTTGCGGTGATCGAGCGCGGCCGGGGGCAGCTTGACCAAGCGATCACCCGCGGTCCCTTGCCACCACTGCGAAAAGGCCAGTTTCGAACACGGCGCGACCACCCGGTTGGCCACCATCAGTTCGAGGTAGGTGCCCACGCTCGCCGTGGCGTCGTCGCGCCGCGGGCCCACCACGGCGTCGACGATCTCACCCAGGTGGAGTCGTCGAAGCACCGAGAGAGCACCCGCCAAGTCGCCGAAACCCAGGTGCAAGTTGTCGACAGAAGTCGCCTGGCTGCACCGACAAAAGTCGTCGTGATCAAGGTGCCACGCTCCTGTTACGTGGGGAGATTGAACAGTGTGCGGCTCGAGTTAGCAACGAGACGTCGAACGGATCGATGCTCACCGAAGCGACTCAGTTCGCCACGTAGTCTTTCAGACTCACTCGTCTTCGCCGAGCGCGTTTTCGTGCTTCGACCGCGTCGCGATTCGCCATCTGTTGGTGGTGGGCGTCGATCTTTCGCAAGTTGGCCGCGACCAATAGCAGCGTGACGAAGATGCCCTGAGCGGCGATGCCGCGCACGCGACGTCGTGCGGGCTGGGCCAGTGCCTCGTGGGCGGGGTCCTTCGCGAAGCCGTTCCAGCCCTCGATGGTGTTGCGCAAGGTGGCGTAGTTGCGGGCCCACTCTTCTGATCCATAGGCGAGGGACTGGGCGTGACGCGCCGCGACATCGGGCGCGATGGTGGCCGCAACGGTGTGCGCCCCCCGGAAAGTGATCTCCTCCTGCACCGTCGCGGCGGCGTAGACATCGCACGCAGGCGGTTCGCCCTCACTGAGCAGGCGCAGGGGTTCCAGCGCGATCCAGGCGCAGCAGCGGTCGTCG
>JAKAHF010000682.1 GCA_021815245.1 Actinomycetes bacterium | reverse complement strand
GGGGCGCGGAGCTTTGTCGTGGGATTCGTGGGGATTTGTGGCAGGGACGTCGAAAACGGCCGCCACAGGCGGTCCGTCCCTTCCGCTGGTGCCGCTCATACAACTACTGTGTCCGATATTCGCACGCAGGGAGCCCAACGCCCGGCCTAGGCCCCGGGTGCTACACTTCCTAGCATGGCCGAGATTTCCAAGACACTGGACGACGGGCTGAGGGTGCTGGCGGAGCTTGCCGAATCCGGGCCGCTCACTGCCTCCGAGGTGGGAAGACGGCTGGGGCTACACCGGACTGTTGCATATAGGCTGCTTGTCACGCTTCAGCAACGCGGCTTTGTTACACGTCAAGACGATGGATATCTTCCCGGCGCGGCTCTTCTCGAGATAGCCGAGAGAGTTCAACCCGCGCTCAGAGCGGCGGCTACCCGCTTGATCACCGAACTGCGGGATGAGATCGGGGAGACCGTGATTCTCTCGGTGGCCGAGGGAGACCACTCTGCGGTGGTTGACGAGAGCGTGGCAGTTTCTCGGGACATGCTACGTGTGGTCCACGGGATCGGTTCGCGGACGCCGCTCCACCTGGGTTGTGGTGGTCTGGTTCTGCTCGCGTATTTGCCCTCGTCAGAGATCGAGCGCATCACCCAGGCGTCTGAAAACCCCGACCGAGTCAGGCGGGCCCTCGAGGGTGTTCATGCCTTGGGCTACTCCGTATCACACGACGAGCTGAGGCAAGGAGTTCACGGACTTGCCGTACCGGTGTTTGACCACGCCAGGCACCCAATCGCCAGCCTAGCTGTACTCGTGCCGACCACTCGCTCGTCCACTCTCTTGGACCACCTCGACGCGCTCAATGCCGCGGCAAGTCGGATAGGCGAGGCGGTCCAGCTCAGGTCGACGCTGGGGGGAAGACCGCGGGCTTGAAGCGGCACCGCCCGCTGATGCAAGGTCCTCTACGCATAGACAGCCGTCCCTTCACACAGCAGGGTCCACATCACCACCGCCAGTCCGCGCCCACTCCCACCTGGTTGTCGAGTTCCGCCACGCCCTCCACCTGCTGGCCCACTTCTTGAAGGGCGTCGACGGCACGCTTGTTCGGTGCGACCCCGGTGATGAGGACTCTCCCGTCGTCGGCCCCCACCCTGATGTTGCTGGCCCTCGTCCTCGGGTCCTTGGTGAGTGCCGCCCAGACCGCGCTACTGAGATAGAGGTCGGAGAAGGCCTTTCGAGACGCATCGGTGGGCTGAAAGTCGTCCAGCCGTGTCATCTGCACGAGCGTGCTGACGGCGCCGGTGACAGTGATGTCGTCGAGATTGAGAACCACATCGTAGAGAGACGGGTCCTGCCATTCGACCCCGTACAGGAACCGCGTCCATTTGCTGAGTTGAGCGTCGAGCTTCCGAAGGTGTGCGGTCGCCTCCTTACGGCTCATGTGATAGTCCTCCATAAGCGCCTCGATGCGCTTCTCGGGACCCGCGATGATCCGCGCCCGAAGCACGTGCGGGATGCCGCCGAGCAACAGGTGTCCGGCGTAGCCATGGTAGACAAGGTCTCCCGCCTGAGCCCTCCGCAACAGAGCGGCCCGCACAAGGTTGAGGTGTGCCGGGATGTGCCCCGGCGTCTTTTCCCAAAAATGCGGCGGATCTTTCAGCGTCGAAAGCAGATCGTGTTCCTTCACACCCGAGTCTTCCGCGGCCTCGAGCACCACCTCGCGGCTGACACAGGGGTGCTTCAGTTCGCGTGCCAGCTGCTCGGCGACGGCGATGCCACCGGTGTATGACCCTCGAGAAATCGTGACAATGGCCATCTAGAGACCTTCCTGAGTCGTGCGGGCGCGAGCGGCCGAGTCACCACGCGGCCGACCTACAAGGCGGCTGACAATAGAGAGCGCCGCCGCTACCCCCATCAGCACGATGATGATGATATACGAAAGGTCGGACGACCCGGTGCGGTCGCGGATGAGACCGTTCAACCAGGGCATTATCAGCCCGGCGGCGCCGAAGGCGGTGAAGAGCAGGCCGTAGTTGAGTCCGAAGTTGCGGATCCCGAAGTAGTCCTTGCAGGCCGCGGGGAACACCGCCAGGTTGGCGCCGTAGTTGAGCCCCAGCAGGAACACGATGATCAAGATCACGGGCCAGGAGCCCCCGCCGCCGGTCAGCCAATAAAGGATGGCCACGACGATTGCCTGGAGAATGAACTCGCCGAGCAGCGTCCACTGCCGGCCGATCCTGTCCGAGACAACACCAGCCAGAATGCGGCCGCCGCTGTTGCCCACAGCGAGGACCACGACGGCTAGGAACGCAAGCGATCCGAGCGCGGGCTTGCCGAGGTCGGACGCCACGCTGATGAACATGAGTCCGGCGGCCGCCCCGATGAAGTACATGAGTAGGAGCAGCCAGAACTGCGCCGTGCGCAGCATGACGTGCCAATGCGCCTCGACCGCCTGGGAACCCCCGCTGGTCTGTGAACGTTGCCGAGGTGGCGCAATCAGGTGACCTTCGGGCGGGTTGCGAACGAACAGCGACAAGGCCCCGACCACGACCCAGGTGACGACACCCAGCACGATCATGGAGAT
>JAKAHF010000681.1 GCA_021815245.1 Actinomycetes bacterium | reverse complement strand
ACGTTGCTCACGCTGCTGCTGCTGGCTCTGGCACCGCTCGCGCTCTCCCAGGGCTTCCTGGACTGCCCCACCTGCAACACGGCCAGTTCGTCGATCACCGACGACGGCGACGCCTACTTCATCTGCGTCTTCACCGGCTTGGGCAAGGGCTACGTCACCGTCGCCGCCGATGGCAACCTGCTCTTCGAGTCGCCCGACAGCTCGACCGCCAACACCCACATCGAGTGCGATGCCAGCATCGCCGCTGACGGTGCCCGCAACGGCACCATCGACGTGAGCGTGGCCGCGTGCAACACCGCCACCGAGGTGCTGAACATCGTCAACAAGCCCGAGTCCGACTTCCGCTGCGTCTTGCACGCCGGCTTGGGCACCGACGACTTGGACATCTCGGGGACAGGCTGGCTGGTCGCCGTGACCGACTCCGACTGCTCCCCGCCCAACGGCTGCAAGATCTACGCCGACACCAGTACCGCCCTCTCCATCAGCAATGTCCTCGCTCCCACCGAATACCTCTCGGCGAAGCAGTACACGTCGGGGGGCTTCGGTGGTGTCGGCCGTCAGATCCAGTCGAACGCCTATCTGAACAAGATCCCCCTCCTGGCCGGCGTCTCGACCCTCTCCACCTACGCCTCTGGCACCTCCGTCTTCAACGTCTACTCCGTCCGCGGCGAGTACCTGCCCGTCTACACGCCCGTGTCCGGCTCGGCCCCCTACATCGGCTTCACCTACAGCGAGACGATCAACACCTTGTGGGGGCCGGTCACCAACGGGGCTACGACCGTCTTCAAGACCTTCGGCACCTGCGACACGGCCGCAACCGCCTGCGGTCCCGAGTGGGGCGCGTTCGGTCTTCTCGGCCGCGAAGGCGAGCGGATGCTGATCCGCTCGACCAACTCGGCGGCGATGGCGACCACATCGCTCCAGTTGACCGGCGTGGTCAAGTCGCTGTCTGACAGATAGGAGATCGCATGGTCCTCGCAGCCCAGGCCGTCCGCGGAGTCGGTGGCGCGCGGGTGGAGTTTGTGCCGGAGCCACCCGACCGCGTGAAGCACACGAAGTCGTTCATGGCGTCACCGCCTCCGGCAGCCGCCGATCCCAAGTCCCCGGAGTATGCCAAGGGTACGCGCTGCTTCCGCTCGGAGCACCCTGCCTTGGGCATCGTGCGCTTCTGCAAGCCTGACGTTCAGGTCGGCACCAGCGTGATCCCCGGCGACCACGAGATCATCCGCTTCACCCCTGTGGGCTTCGCCGACGCCGGCGAGCTGATCACAGCCGAGCCCGACGTGATCGCCAAGGTCGAGGCGCACCACCTGTACAAGACGGGAGCTGTCGTGGACGCCGTGGTGGCTCACGGCGCCGCCCAGCAGGAGCGTGCTGCGAATCTGGTCGCGCAGATCAGGTCCGACCCCGCGCTGCGCGCCGCTCTGACGGAAGCCCTGAGCGCCGACACGGTCGAGACGTTCATGGGTGAGGTCGAGACGAAGAAGCCGGGCAAGAAGCGCCACTAGCCGAAGGGGGGCTGAGCCGTGGTCCTGTTCGAGAATACGGTCCCAGCCCCCGTACCGCTCGTCGATGGTGCCACGCCCATCACGACGGGCACACCGACCGACGAGACGTGGTACAACGCGCTCGACGCCGCTCTCGACGCCCAGCTCCACAGCACTGACGACCCTACCGCCACCCCTGCCAGCATCATCTCGGAAGTTGCCGCTGCCCGCGACGGCGAAGCGGACCTCATCACCAAGCTGAACGTGATGGAGGCCGCCTTCACCGGCGTCGGCCCGAGCGCCGTCCGCAATGGGTTCGTGCTGGGTAACCTGGTGGCCAACGACACCATGCTGATGTGGTCGCGCGGAGATGCCGCAGCCCCGGACTACTGGACGTTGAGCGGCACGGGGGCTGCTGTTGCTCGTTGCGGTGTTGGACAGGCTGACACGACGGTGGTCTCAGGGCAGGACTCGTTCAGCGTCAAGCTGACTTACGGGTCGGCTCCTGCCGTTCTTACGCAGCAGGTGGCATCGGCTGCGATGGTCGCGCGCATGGCGGCCGTTCTCACCCGCAACGTACCGCGCGACGGTGATGGCAATCTGCTGTCCAACTTCAACTCTGACGGGGAGATGTTCGCCTGGGCCATAGGCTACATCAACTCGACAAGTGCCGACGTTGCCCGCTTGGCCATCATCGGCGAGAACGGCACCCCTGCCTATAGCGCCTACCACAACGGCCCGCTTGCCGGTTTCGGTGCCGGCGCCCGTATAGCCGGCCCCGTGGTCTGCTCGGCCTCAGACCCCTTGAGCATCCAGTGCCGAGTGGAGGGGGCTGGCAGCGGCTACTTCCAATGCATCGGCGTTTTCCTCGCACCCCTCAGCCTGCCGCAGATGTGGGTTCCTGCCAAGGTGCGCTATCGCCAGCTCCAGCACTACATCAACAACCCCGCTACCGGTGTCTTGACCTACTTCACCTTCTCCCGCCCCGCCTTCATCATCGGAGCGCAGGCGCAGTGCTTGACGGCGGGCACCGTTACCGCGCCCACGATCGATCTGTTGACGCCGATCGCGGGCGTCTA
>JAKAHF010000680.1 GCA_021815245.1 Actinomycetes bacterium | reverse complement strand
CGATGTTCGGGCCGATTTCCTCCCTTGTGTCGAAGTGTACAATAGCTTAGTATGTGTGTCCAGACTTACTTACGGAGTTTGGAAGAAGTTTGAAGGAGCGCGGTAACTCGGGCTCGAAGCAGAGCCGGGCTATAATCGGCGACTAGAAGTCGCCCGCCCGATCTTGGAGGTAACTGGATGGACAAGCTTGCGGAGAGCGCAGAGAAGGTCTCCGCGCGCGTCCAGGACGGGAGCGCCCCCAAACGCCGGCGGATGAGCCGCGATCAGAGGCGGCAGCAGTTGATCGAGGCGACGGTGCGTCTCATCGGCGAGTCCGGGATCAACGGCACCACGGTCTCACGGATATCGGCCGAGGTGGGTCTCTCGGAGATGGCCGCTTACCGGCATTTCGCCAGCAAAGAAGAGATCCTCATGGAGGCGGACTCCTACCTGCTGGGCAGAATCTTGGAATGGCTCGATTGCTCGGACGACCCCTCCATCATCAACCGCTTCAGGGAGATAGGCGAGCGGCACATGGACATGCTGTCGTCCGACCTGGAGATGTTCACCGCCCCCTACATGCAGTTCCTCACGATGAGCCAAAGCGACGATCCCCTGCATCGCCATGTGGCCGAGAACAACAACCGCATGAAGGAGAAGATCGTCGCCTTGGTGCAGGCTGGCGTGGACGAGGGCAGTATCCGCAAGGACGTGGACCCGTGGCTGTTCACCCACGAATTCGTGGGATGGTTTCTCGCGGAGGATATCCACTGCCTCTCCGACCTCCGCGATGGCACCTTCTCCCGTTCGTCGCACCTGCGCATGCTCGACCTGATCCTGGGAGACGTAGCGACCCCTGGCCACTTCGAGAAGAAGGCAATCACCTCCAGTTGGAGCCTGATCTCAGGCTAGGTCGCCCTCGGGCTTGGCCCCCCTTTGAACCAGGCCCCGCGATGACTCGGCCCCGCTCCTACTCCGGGCCCGCCCCGTACTGCATCCCGCCGTCGATCATGTACATGCCGCCGGTGCAGTTGATCGCCGCGTCGGAGGCAAGGAACAGCATGAGTTCGGCCACTTCTTCCGGCTGGACGAAGCGCTTGAGGAAGGTGGCAGCCTGCAGCATAGCTCGGCCCTTCAGCGGGTCTCCCATGCCGACCTCGTTCTCCACGATCCGCATCATCGGGGTGTCTACCAATCCCGGGTTGACCGTATTCACACGGATGTTCTTCGGAGCCAGTTCGCGCGCGGCGACTTTCATGATGCCGCTGAGAGCGTGCTTGCTCGCGGTGTAGGCGACGGCGTCCGGATTGCCGATGATGGCCCCCACCGAAGAGGTGATGACGATGCTGCCCCCGCCACGTTGGGCGATGTAGGGAGCGCCGGTCTTGATTGTCACGACAACGCCGGTCACGTTGACGTGCATGACCCGCTCGAAGTTGTCGATCGGGGCCTCGACGATGGGCTTCTGGATGCCGAAGATGCCGGCGTTCGCCACGACGATGTCGATGCCGCCGTATAGCTCGGCCGCCTTGGCCATGGCGCTGGCCATCTGAGTCTCGTCCGCCACGTCAGCCGCATACGCGGTGACGCTGGGACCCAGATCCCCCACCGCCGCTTGAAGGGCTTTGGCGTCCACATCGATGGCGAGAACGCTCGCCTTCTTGCTACTGAACAGTTTGGTCGCCGCCAGGCCTATGCCCGATGCCGCACCGGTGATGACAGCCACCTTGCCAGGCAACTTGGTCATTCCTCGCTCCTTCCCCTGCGTTTGGCCAACAAAAAAAGCGTCCGGCGGCGCACATGCACCGCGGGAGCGCCTTTACTTCCGACTGTCGGTCAACTTAGCACCGGCCGGTGAAGGCTGTCAACGCACACCCCGGCCTCTAGTCCCCCAAGGTGACCTCCGGAGGGGGCAGGCAGAGGAACTGCCGCGCAGTGTTGTAGCTGCTGGTCCACACCTTCTCGATGCGGACGAACGAGCCGGTCCCCGGAGCATCGATCATGTTCCCGTTGCCGATGTACATGCCCACGTGATGCACGGGATTGAAGAAGAACACCAGGTCGCCCGGTTGAAGCTGTTCCTGGGCCACCGCGACACCCAGCGTCGACTGCGCCGCCGAGCTGTGGGGCAGAGTGATCCCCAGCTTCGCGTATACGTACATGACGAAACCCGAGCAGTCGAAACCGTTGCTCGGAGACTCACCGGCCCAGACGTACGGCACGCCCACATACTTGATGGCTTCTGCTACCGCGAGGTCCCGGTCCGTCAGGACGGGGACATAGACGTACTTGCTCTGGGAGCCGGTCGCGCTCTTACCGAGGCCGGTGGTGACGACCACGTCGACCGCGCCGGTACCGCCAGGAGCCTTCTTCACCGTGATCTGGGACTGGCTGTCGATCGTAAACCCGCCGGCCACCACTTCCGTCCCGCCGAACGAAACCGTCTTCGCACCCCAGAAGCCCGAGCCGGTGATGACGACAGGGCCACCCCCGCTCTCGAGACCCCTGATGGGTCCTACGGCCGTGACCTTCGGCGCGATCTTCACCACCGACTCAAAGCCGGCGCTCTTTGCCCGAAGGATGAAAGTCAC
>JAKAHF010000679.1 GCA_021815245.1 Actinomycetes bacterium | reverse complement strand
ATCAGAAGGGCCTTCTGTTTGGCATCAAGGCGCTTCAGCGGGCCGGGGAGATCGCTCATTGCTCTCACTTCCTCCCTCTTCGACGAAACCACGGGGATTCTATACCGTACAACCCTTCGCACAAAGCGTGGGGGCCCCGCGACGCGGGACCTCCACAAGCGACACGGGAGCTATGCGGCACGGCCGCCGCCGGAGGACGGCGGCCGGATCCGCCGGACTAGATGAACAGGTTGACGTTGGCTTCGTCGGCCATGGCAAGATACGACGCCACACCCACGTAGTCGATGCCGTCGAACAGCTCTTCCTTCTTGAGACCGAGCACGTCCATGGTCATGGTGCAGGCCACGAGCTTCACGCCCTGCTCCACGGCAGCCTCGAGCAGTTCGGGCACCGACATGACGCCCTGATCTCTCATGACCTTCTTCATGAGAGGCGCGCCCAGGCCGGCGAAGTTCATCTTCGACAGACCGAACTTCTCGCCGCCGCGCGGCATCATCTTGGCGAACATCGTTTGCAGGAAGCTCTTGCCGCTGGTCTTGACGTGGAAGTCCTTGCGCAGCAGGTTGAGGCCCCAGAAGGTGCAGAAGCTGGTGACATCGTCGCCCATGGCGGCGGCGCCGTTGGCGATGATGAGGGCGGCCATGGCCTTGTCCAGGTCGCCGCTGAAAAGGATGATGGTCTTCTTGCTGGTGTCTTCGGCCATTGTTGTCTCCATTCTCGAAACGTGGATGGCGGCTAGGCGATCTCGGCCTGCGCGTCGGCAGGCAGGTCTTCCTTCTCGGGTAGAGGCTCGATCTGCTCACGAAGAACCGAGAAGTACATGGCGAGCGGACGGTAGGCCATGTGCGACCACTTGCTGAAGGGCACTTCCAAGCCCAACATCGGCACGACCGCCATGAGGTGAACGACATACGAAACGTTGGCGGCCACATCGGCGCCGGCGCGGTGGAGTATGTGCTGCAGGACTCCCGTCAACGCCACGATCATGAGGAGTATGAGGAACATCCAGTCGCTCTCGTGAGAGTGCTTGTAGTGCTCCTCCATCTTCTTGATGCGGCCGCGAAGCGCCCAGGTGGTGCCAAAGATCAGGCCCGCGCTGGCGAGGTAGCCGAACACGTGCACGCGCCAGTCGATCTCGGGACCGGTCCACATGTACTTCAGGAAGAACATGATGAGGATCAGCATCGTCAGATAGCTCAGCATGATGGCGAGGTGCACCGCCCACGGGCGCTTGCGCTCACACTGCGCGTACTTCTTCTGGGTCATGAAGTGAAGCGGGAACAGGTAGACGCTCTTGGCGTAGGCCTTGAGCGACAGCTTGCCGGTTCGTTCGCGGCCGAGCGTGTCGCGACCAAGTGTGAACCACCACATGCGCGTCATGTTGGGAATGAGGAACGCGAGCAGTACCGCCGCCAGGATCCAGTCGAAGATGTGAATGGTGCTGGCGGGTAGAAACGAATTGGGCCCGGTGTACTCGCGGATGTCGCCCCCGAGCACGCCGAAGAGCGTGAAGCCGATCGCGGTGAGGATGGCGACAACGATCACGGCGATGATCTCGGTCACCGGCTTGCGGTAGAACATGCGGCCGATGCCGGTGAAGTCGTAGCGGGCAGTCAGCCAGCGGCGCAGGCTCATCATGGTCTCGCCGGGCTGTGCCTCGCGCGGACACTCCGCCGAGCATTCGCCGCAGTAGTAGCAGAGCCACGGCTCGAGACTGCCTTCGAGCTTCTTCTCCATGCCGGTCTGCAGGGCATGCATGCACTTGCGCGGAAAGTTGTACGACTCGTCCACGAGCGAGCACGTGGCCGTGCAGTTGCCGCAGTTGTAGCACTTCTGTACGTCCTCGGCCCCGAAGAGCGCGACGTCCTCGCGAAGACCGGGATTCAAGCGCGTAGCCATTAGAGCTCCCTCTCCACGGCCTGGTACACGTAGTAGCCGTCGTCGTTCGCTTCTCTCTCTTCGCGCAACCAGCCGTACTTGCGGAGTCCCATGACCCAGAAGGTGACCTCATGGGTCGGGCGGCCGAGCGCCTCGGCGATCTCGGGGATGCTGTGGGGCTCCGACTCGACGACGGCAAGAATGCGGCTGCGCATGATCTGTTCGTCGCGGATCACCTCGCGCAGGTCACGGTTTGCCGGATCGGCGGGCTTGATGGTCACCGGACCGGTCGCGGACCCTGCCGGGGACGCGGCAGACGCGGGCGTGGTGCTCATGACTTCACCTCCACAGGAGCGTCGCTCCAGTCGGCCAGCAAGCCGTCGATCATGGCTGTTATCTGGGCATTGGTGTATCCCTCGAGATCGATGGCATCTTTGGGGCAGACCGGAACGCATCCACCGCAGCCCTTGCAGGCCGTCTTGTCGATGAACGCCACCTGCCTGCCGTCCTGCTCGACTTGCTGCGGAGCGTCGTAGGGGCAGACCTCGAGACACTTGCCGCACCACTCGCAGATGCTCTGGTAGACGAAGGCGACCAGCGGATCGAGCTCGGCGAAGCCTCGTTTGAGAATCGACGCGGCCTGCGTGACCGCCGCCAATCCGGACGCGACCGCTTCGGCCGAGTTCTTCGGGCTC
>JAKAHF010000678.1 GCA_021815245.1 Actinomycetes bacterium | reverse complement strand
GGGGAATGACCGACACGACCACGATCGCCACCATGACAATGGTCAGGTTGCTCTCGACCCAGGGAATGGCGCCAAAGAAGTAGCCGGCGGTCACGAATAGGGCGACCCAGGCCACGGCACCCACGACGTTGTAGCGCAAGAAGCGTCGGAGCGTCATGCGCCCCAGCCCGGCGACGAACGGGGCGAACGTGCGCGCCACCGGCACAAACCTGGCAAGAACGAGCGCCTTGCCCCCGTGTTTGTCGAAGAACGCCTGGGTGGCCTCCAGGTGCCGGCGTTTGATCAGTCTGCCGGTCCGCCCGGCGATGCGCTCGCCGAAGACCCTCCCGACGAAGTAGTTGACCGCGTCGCCCACCACGGCCCCGGCTAGGACCACCGCGACAACGACCCACAACTCGAGTCTCTGGGCCCCCGCCAGCGCACCCGCGGCGAACAGCAGCGAGTCACCCGGCAGAAAGGGGGTTACCACCAGCCCCGTCTCGGCAAAGACGATGGCAAACACCACCACGTATACCCACCATCCGGCCTGAACGATCACGTCGGAGAGCAGTCCGGCGGGGTCAAGAAGGTAGTCGAACACGCCCGCGCCCACCCTGACCTAGTGCGTTCCCGTGTCGTCGATGTCACGCCGACGACTGAGCCGCTGCTGTTCGCGGCAGTAGTCGGAGCTGGTATGGAGCACGCTGCCGACTCCGACGCTGCGGCGCAGTCTGCGCTTCACATAGCCGACCATGTGACCCCAATGGAGAAGCGTGTGGAGCACCGTGAGCACCACCATGCTCCACCCCACGAAACCGTGAAGGCCGTCACCCAGACCGAAGAACTCCGCCTCGTCGCCGCTCAGACCGGTGAGCACGGCCAAGGCGACCGATACGAGCAGGAGTATGCTGACGATGAAGCAAAGATCCTGTCGGATCCCCTTGAATGTTCTTCCCGGTCGTCGGTCTCGCATCAAGTCATTCCCTTGCCGGCATGCGCGGCTGAACCGCCGCTCGAACGCGGAGCGTCCCCGCAGTGATTATGCCGAGAGGGACCTTAAGAGCAGATTACGGCGAGCATGGCGAGGATCCCGCGGTGCGACCAAGGACGTGCTATCGCGCCGCCCAGCGCGTCCTCGCGGCCGGGACTTCGTCGTGCAACAGCCTTCCAGGCCTCACTCGCCGAACGTCACGGTGAACGTGCTGCCCTCGCCCTCCCGGCTCTCTGCGTCAACGGCCCAACCGTGGGCTTCGACGATGCGAGCGACGATGGCCAGACCGAGCCCAGAACCGCCCTCGGTGCCCGGAGAACCCGCGCGGTAGAACCGTTCGAACACATGCGGCAGCGCATCGACAGGGATTCCGATGCCTGTATCCTTCACGGAGAGGCCGGCAGGTGACAGATCGAGCGCCACCTTCCCCCCTGGCGATGTGTATTTCAGCGCATTCGCCAGGAGATTGTCGATGAGCTGCCGCACCAAGCCCTCGTCGCAATGCACTATCAGCTCTCGCGGAGCGCTGCTCGTGAGCTCGATTCCGGCTTCGGTCGCCAGCCGCCGGTGCTGCTCCACCTCGCTTCTCACCACGGCGGACAGATCGGTGGGCGACGGTGCGAGGGCCAACTCGTCCAGTTCGGCGAGTTGTAGAAGTCGCTCGATGAGATACGAGCTCTGCCTCAGTTCGGCCTTGGCGGCTCGAATCTCGCCCTCGTAATCGCCGGTCTTGAGCGCCAGGTCGAGCGACGATCCCACCACGGCCAGCGGTGTTCGCAGTTCATGGCTCGCGTCGTGGGTGAACTGCCGCAGGCGCGCGAACATCGCCTCAGCCGGAGCCAGGCTCCGCTTGGCGAAGAGCAGTCCGAAGAGGAAGGTGAGCAGGGTCACGACGATGGCGACAATGGCGAAGAGCAGTGCCTCTCCCGGCAACTCGTGCACGTCGATACGCTCGGGCCTGGCGATCTGCAGGTAGGCGGTCGCTTCCCCCTCGCCACCGAGCGGTACTTGGTAGACGCGATAGTAGCTGCCCGATCCCTTGACGGTCATGAAACGACCGATCGCGTCGGGTCGCATGGGAACCGACAGGCGGTCGAACAGCTCACTCGCGAAGATAACCTGGCCGTCGACCGAGAAGACTCGCACGGCGGCATCGTGCAGTGCCGCGGTCGCCCTCTGAGCATCGGTGGCATCAGCGGCTCCGCCGGGCGCCTCGGCCAGCCGTTCCTGATACACGTTGACGTCGGTCCTCAGTTGATCGTTGGTCGAGCGATGCGTACCGAAGTACTGAAACCCGATGAACGCGCCGCCGACAACGAGCATCAGCGCAAACACCAGTCCGGTGAACTGCAAAGCGATCCGGTAGCGGAGGCGGCGGAACATGCGACTACGACGCCACGAGATAGCCGGTGCCCGGCACGGTGCGCACAAGGTCTCTGCCCAGCTTCCGCCGCAGGTAGGCCACATGCACGTCCACAGTCTGGAGAGGAATCGAGGCGCTGTGCTCTCCCCATACGTGCACGATGATGCTCCCGCGATCCTGAGCCACGCCGGCGTGCCGCATCAGGTATTCGAGAAGAGCGTATTCCTTCGGAGCTAGGCG
>JAKAHF010000677.1 GCA_021815245.1 Actinomycetes bacterium | reverse complement strand
GAAGGAGACTGATCCGATTCGGAACCGATTGCTGGGTCTGCGGGTTGCTTCGGGTGGTACCCGGATCTGCCACGACTGGGTAAGGCTTCGGCTACAATCCTTGCGTGACCCGCACAAGCTGGGAGACGAGGCGCGTCACATTCGCCGCACGTGGTTTGCTTGCGGCATACGGAAGTGCTGATGTTAGAATGGTTTCGTAAGGGAACCATAGGCGGAGCTTTGAAGAGCCGGGGTATCAGTTTGCACGCCTCCGGGTCCTCGAGCGCCAAGATCGTCTGAAACCAACCCACCGAGAGAGAAGGCCATGCCATGGACGACCGACAGCCAGTCCTGCGATCCAGCAACGAGCCCCTGCCAGGCGAACTGACCCTTGCCGATCTTGTCGTTTTCTTCAGGCGTCACTGGGGACTTATCTTCGGCCTCGCCCTCGCGGCGGGTCTCGTCACCGCCCTCGTCGTGCTCGTCTTCGTTCCGCGCTCCTACGAGGCGTCGGCAACTCTGGTGGTGGTGCCGCCCAAGTTCTCCTCGGACCTCCGGCCTGCGACTCTCACGGTCCAGGGCTACCAGCAAATCCTCGAGTCCGGCGCGGTCATCGCCGAGGCCAAGAAGCGTTTGGAGGCCAAGGGCGTGCTGGGCCCGAACGACTACCTGAGGCTCGGGCGGGAGATCACCACGAGGATCTTTGCTTCCAGACGCGCCGAGGAGACGGTCTTGACCCCGATGATCGAGGTGATCGCCCGCGGCCGTTCCCCACAACAGGCGTCAGCCATCGCCAACGAATGGGCGGCGGTGTTGCTGGAGCGTGCGCGTGAGGTGATGGCCGGCTCCACCTCGGACTCGGTTCAGCTCATCGACCGGCAGTTCCCGGAGGCGCGCGCCGCGCTGGAGAAACTCGAGCAACAGCGGGGCGAAACGCAAGACGCCTTCCAAGAGCGGTACAACGACGCTGTGGCTGCGTGGGACGGTAAGATTACGGCCTACAAGAACGAAACGACCGACCTGCTGGCCACGTACCGCACTGGGAGCGCTCAGCTCCTCGGCGCATACTCCGCGGACAAGAACCTGGAAACCCGCAAGGTCCGCCTCGACGCCCTGCGCAAAGCGTACTCCGATCTGCAGGACGAGCAGGCCCGGGTCAGCTCGCTGCTGGACCAGCAGAAGCTGCAGCTCGATGCGGTGCGGAAGCAACTCGCCGCGACCCCGCAGTACCTCGAAGTACGCAAGGCGATCAGTGACGATGCGTTGTGGCAGGCGCTGGCAAACGGACGTGGCAAGCCCGTGGACTGGCCAGATCTCCAAAAGCGATCTCTTGTGTCACAGCAGTTCAACCCCATCTATCAGGACCTGGCAAACCGTGCGAGCAAAGCCGAGACCGATGTCGCTGCCCTCGAACCTCGCGCAGAGCAGCTCAAGAGCACGATCGAGCACCTCAGCTCCGAGGTCCAACGCCTTGAGCAGGAATACGGCATCGACGCGGTTGGGCTCGAGAAGCTCAAGCAACAGAGGGCGGCCGGCCTGGAGGGTTTGCAAGACAACCGCGGCAACGGGCTTGCCACACTTCTCCGCGACAAGCAAGGCGAGCTTGACGGCATCAGTCGCGAACGTGAGGTCCGTCTGACTCAGTTCACGCGGGACGTCAGCCACCAGCAGGACCTGTACAGCGACCTCGCCAAGGCCTCCAACCAGGCCATGCTGGCCAAGGCGCAGCAGGGTTCCGAAGACGTCCGCCTGGTCTCGCCCGCCGTGCCGCCAGAAACGCCGACGGCTCGCGGATTGGCGTCCAAGACCGTTCTTGCAACCATTTTCGGCGGGCTGCTGGGCCTTGGCGTTGCGCTCGTGCGACAGGCGCTCGCATCGGAACCAGCGAGGCAACGGGCGGCGGGGTGATCGCCGGCCCATGACCATGTGCCAGCGAAACCACGCCATCCGTCGAGGCATAGTAGGTGGGTGTGCCCTGCAACGAGGATCGAAATGAATGGAAGCATCGTGCGCGACGTCTATCGCGACCGGATGTACGAGAACCAGGGGATTCCCCCCCTGGTGGCTCTGGTCGACCCCGCGTGCCGTCGCGTGCTCGACGTCGGCTGCGGCAACGGCGCCAATATGGTGCTGCTCGCGATGGGCGGCCGGCAGGTTGTCGGCGAGACGCTCTCGTACCCAGAGGCGGCAGCGGTGAGGCGGCAGGGGCTTGCATGTGTCGTGCGCGACGTCGGCACCGAGGAACTCGCCTTCCGGCCCGCCAGCTTCGACGCGCTTGTCTTCAGCCACGTGCTCGAACACCTGCCGTTTCCGGATCGGGTGTTGCGCCGCTACGTCGAGCTGGTGCGTCCCGGCGGCGAAGTGTATGTGGCCCTCCCCAACACGCTGCACCTCGTCCAGCGCTGGCAGTTCTGGCGCGGGCGGTTCGAGTACACCGAGACCGGTTTGATGGACCGAACGCACCTGCGGTTCTTTGATTTTCGCACGGCGCAGGAGGACGAGCTGCGGTTCTTCTACGTGCTTCCGCTCTCACCCGGGGAGGCATTGGTAGAGTATGTAGGGCTCAGTCTTGTCGGGTTCGACCGGCTCCTGGACG
>JAKAHF010000676.1 GCA_021815245.1 Actinomycetes bacterium | reverse complement strand
GATGGTTGCCGACTCCGGTGACCGGCAGTGCGAGACCCAAGAAGAGGATGCTGCACGATATGAACCGCCGCTGATCCCAGCGGACCTTGGCCGAGGTGGTCACACTTGCCTCCTGGTAGCTTGATCGTTTCGGCGCTGGTCGCGCGCCATGGTATCGAGGGCGTCTCTCAGGGCATGGAGCACGTCGATCGCGTTCTCGACCGCCCGCGCATCGAGCTTGGAGCCAAGCACCGATTCGCGGCGATGGGCTTCGGCATGGAACCCGATCATCAACCTGCGCCCCTCCTCGGTCAGCACGACCGGCTGGCGTCGCCCGTCGCGCTCGTCCTTGACGCGCGAGACGAGACCCGACCGCTGCAGGCCTGCCACCAGCCGCGAAACCGCCGCGGGATCGACCCCCAGTTCTCGCGACAGCGCGGACACGGTCGAACGGCCGCCGGCCAGAGCCATTTCGCGAAGCACCTCGAACTGAGCCCCCGATAGTCCCATTTCGGCGGTCAGTTGGCGCAGCATCTGGCGGTAGGTCAGCAGCACCTCGCGGAGCAGGTGGAAGTAGTTGGTGCCCGCTTCGTGCTGAAAGAGTCCTGAGTCATGGGGATTGTCCATGCCACTAGAGTAGCGCAACTAGTTGCCGATATCAATGACTTTATCAACTATTATCCGCGCCCACCGTCCCGATATCGCATCGGTTCTTGACAGTCCCCACCGGCGGGGCTACACCTACATCAGAGGCGCCTATCACCTTTCGGATGCTTGCAGCACCGGTTCTGACTCGCGGTTCTGACAGAAAGGAGTCGAGATGCGCAATCTTGCCGACACGCTTCATGCCTTCACGCTCTTCTCAGAACTCGATCCCGCCGAGCTGGAGTCGGTCGCCCGCATCGCCCGAGTCGAGAGGTTCGGCGTGGGTGAGCAGATCTTCGCCGAGGGCGCCGCGGCCGATAGGCTCTTCCTCCTCACCAAGGGCAGGGTTGCGATCAAAGTCAGGTCTGCGGAAGGCCGGCAGGCGCTCTTCGATCAGATCGGGGCGGGCGAGATGCTTGGCTGGTCGGCCATGGTCGAACCGCGGGTCTACGTCGCCTCGGCCTGGACGATCGAGCCGGCGGAGGTGGTTGTGGTGCCGGCGGCAGACCTCGATGGTCTGTGCGAGACCGACAAGCTCATGGGCTACAAAGTCGCCAAGGGCGTCGGGCAGACCATCTCGAGGCGTTTCGGCCAGGCGATCGGGCGCTATGGCGACGTGCTCGACAAGGATCTTCGGGCCTTTGGTGGCAAAGAGCAGGTCGTTTGGGAGAACGACGATCTGCAGCTCACCACTGAGGCCGTGCTCATCGGCATGACCGGCGACAGCCCCGACGTGATCCCGCTCGAGGCCATGCTCGATGTCGAGGTCGAGGCCGATCACGTCGTCTTCCGGGCCCATGGCGGAGATGTCATGTCGCCCAGGATCGACGATGCAGAGCATGTCGCGGCCCTCGTGCGCGACGAGATGCTGCGCACCCGCTACGCTCACCGGCGGAGGGATTGAGTTCCCGGCGTCTGACTTTGGTCCACTTGCATCGAAACAGTCGTGGCGTATAGTGCCCTCATAGGCAGTCGCGATTCGGATCGAGGCTGGGGGTAGTTGACGCCGGGTTACCTGCAGTGGTCATCGGTGGCGCCCTGGGCCATCTTGTTCGGTCTGACGGGTCTCACGTGCGCGGCCATGACGTTACCCGCGTGGCGTCAGCGGCACAGGCCCGGGGCGGCATATGCGGCTGCCCTTATGGCTGCCGCCGCCATCTACTCCTTCCTCTATGGTCTCGAGCTCCAGGCGCCCACGCTTGGCCAGCAGATATTCTGGGCGAAGCTCGAGTATTTCGGCGCCGCCACTCTGCCTCTCGCCTGGTTCTTCTTTGCCCGTTCATACACGGGAGCTCCACGTCCTCTCGGACGCTGGGCGGTCACCCTTCTGTGCGTCATCCCGGTGGCGACGATCGTGTTGGTCGTCACCAACGAGCTCCACGGGTTCTTCTGGGGTGACATCAACCTACGGCAGGTCTCGCCCGGCGACCGCCCTATAGCCGTCTATGAACACGAGCCCTGGTACTGGGTGCAGGTGACCTACGCGTACATCCTGATGCTCGCCGGAAGCATCCGCCTCGTGCAGGCGCTGTTCCAATATCCCAGCCGCTACCGGTGGCGCTCCGCCCCACTGCTCCTCGGAGCGTTGGCCCCGTGGACCGGCAACGCGCTCTACGCCTTTGGGGTGCGTCCGGCGGGTGGAGTCGACCTGACGGCCCTCGCGTTCTCGGTGACCGCGGTCTGCGTCATGCTGAGCCTCGCGCGCTTCGACCTCTTGAGACTCTCGCCCTCACTGCTGCCGGTGGCTCGCGGCACCCTGTTCGAGCAGATGAAGGACCTGGTGCTCGCCGTTGATGTCGACCAGCGTGTTGTCTGGGCCAATCGGACGGCCGGAGAAGCGCTCGACCTGCAGGGTCACAGACTGGCCGGGCGCCCCCTCTGCGAGATCATGCCCGAGATGGCCGGCGCGACAGCCCGCGGCGAGGGCGGCGGCGCCGAGTCGCTGCTCGAGG
>JAKAHF010000675.1 GCA_021815245.1 Actinomycetes bacterium | reverse complement strand
AGTGTGTGGGCGAGGAACGATGGGAACAGGTAAGAAAATCGCAGTAGCCGGCAAGGGTGGCGTCGGCAAGACCACCTTCAGCGCCCTTCTCGCGCGTGTTCTGGCCGAGGCCGGCAAGAACGTCTACGCGATCGACGCCGACCCAGACCCTACGCTCGGTCAGGCTCTGGGCTTCCCCCGGGATCTCTTGGAGCAGCTCCTCCCCATTGTCGAACTGAAGGATCTGGTCGAGGAACGCACCGGAGCGAAGCCGGGCGAATCCGGCTCATATTTCCGGCTCAATCCCCGGGTCGACGACATTCCCGCGCGCTTTGCCGTATCACACCAGGGGGTGCGCCTGCTCACCATGGGTACGGTCAAAGCGGCCGGCGCCGGCTGCGTCTGTCCCGAGAACACCATGGTGCGCGCGTTGGTCACGCATCTCCTGCTCCGCGAGCAGGAGACCGTGCTACTCGACATGGTGGCCGGCCTGGAGCACCTGGGTCGGGGCACGGCCGCCGCGGTCGACGTGATGTTCGTCGTCGTCGAACCCGGTCAACGGAGCCTCGGCGTGGCCGCCGACATCTATCGATTGGCGAACGAGATCGGCATCCCCACTGTGTGGACGGTGGCCAACAAGATCCGCGAAGAAGCCGACGTCGCCTTCATTCGCGAGCATCTCGCGGCCCCGCCGCTCGTCGGCTGGCTTCCCGTGGACGACCGCGTCGTGCAGGCCGACATGCAAGGCGTGTCAGCCTACGAGTTGGCACCCGAGCTGGCAAAGCGCGTGGAAGCCATCGCTCGAGACACCGGGCTTATCTAGGCCGACGCATGTAGCATCCACCGCGATCGCCGCGTCGCGGCACAGTTGTCGCGCGCCCTATTCCGGTCGGCCGCGGCGAACCCGCGCGCCGCTCTACGTGTTCGCGACCCGTCTAGCAGATGACCCCATCGGTCATGCTGAACTGCGTGAGACTGCCCGCAGTCGCCTGGATGCAGATGTAGAAGAGATCGGAGTCGGCTGCGGCCTTGATCTGCCGCGCTCCCGCGGGGTCGACGCGCACCAGGCTTCCCTCGCCCACCTCGATCTCGTCGTCGTCGATCACGAAGCTACCCTTGCCTTCGAGAAAGACGTAGACCTCCTCGTTCTGCTTGTGGCTGTGCAAGAACGGCACAGCCTGTCCGGCCGCCATGCGGTTGAGCGAGACTTCGACGCCGGTGAGGGCGAGAGCCTCGTGCAGTTCCTGCCTCGTGACGTCCTTCATAGAGCCGATAGAGACGTGCTTGTAATTGCCGCCTTCGTTCTGCATGGTCGCCTCCCACCCGGTCGCGTAGGGTAACTTGTGATTCGCAAGCCACTCCATGCTAGCGCGGCGGCTTGCAGAAAGCAAGTGACTCGGCTACCTTCAGTTCATGAAAGAACGACCACCACGCTCCCCCTGTCCGGTGAGCTGCACGCTCGACATCCTTGGCGACAGATGGACCCTCATCGTCGTCAGAGACCTCTTTGCCGGCGCCACGCGCTATCAGGACTTCCTCAGCTCCCCCGAGGGCATCACTACCAGCGTCCTTGCCGAACGACTCAAGAGACTGGAGCGCTACGGCATAATCGCCAAGACCCCCTACCAGGAGAACCCGCTGCGCTACGAATACGCGCTGACGGCCATGGGGCGCGATCTGGCGCCCCTCATGGATGCCATGGTCGTGTGGGCTAAGACCCACGAGGACGACGTCATCGCGCGTTCTGGCTAGCAGCCGGCCGGGAGTGCGGACACGCTCACTGCTCCGCCACTTCCAGCCGGCGCCCCCGTCTTTACAGTGACGCGGCGTTCTCGCCGGCTATGCGGCCCGTGTTGAGCGCGAACCCCATTGTGTTGCCGGGCAGGATGAACGGATAGCTGTCGCCGTAGATGGTGCACGCGTCGAGACCAGCCGCATACAGACCGGGGATCGGGTCGCTGTTGTCGTCGAGCACCTCGGCCTTGTAGTTGATCTTGATGCCACCCAAAGTGCCGTACGCGCTGGGGAAATACCGGCAGGCATAGAACGGGGCCTTGGTGAGTGGCTGCAGATAGCGGTGATCCTTCTCGAAGATCTCGTCGAAGCCACCGTCGCACATGTCGTTGTACTCGTCGACTGTGGCCACCAGCAGCGCGGGGTCGATCGCCAGCCTGTCGGCCAGCTCTTCGATACTGTCGGCCTTGAAGACGTGCTTGTATCCGGCCGCCATGGCCCCGTCGACGGCCTCCTCGAAGTGATCGAACATGTCGAGCGGATGCACGTGCGACTGGATGTCGGAGCCCTTCTTCTTGTACTTCTTGAGAAGCGACGCGTCGAAGATGGAGTAGGCGAACTTGCCCGGCTGCGCGGAGATCGCGTTGCCGGCGAAGGTCGTGTTGGCGATGGCGTCTTCGTTCATGAAACGCTCGCCCTTGGAGTTGACCCAGAGACAGGGCTGCCTGAAGGCCCCATCGATTATGAGGTTCTGCGGTGTCACCATGTTCTCGGGCACGAGATACATGATCTCCATGATGATGTCGGTCCTGGTGGCACCCGCCTCCCATGCCATGCGCAGACCATCGCCGTCCATTCCGGGCA